>NZ_JAUYGL010000072.1 GCF_030689745.1 Devosia sp. | reverse complement strand
CTCATCATGCGCAGGCTGAGGGGGTCCTGAATATGGGTGGCGTTGGGCCAGTCCCAGCCCATGGCATTGAAATAGAGCCAGGCGCCAATGCCGGCCTCGCGCTCAGTGCCAACATGGGCCACTGCCTTCCAGGGATCACGCGACGCGCCGAGCGCTCCCGCCGTTGTCAGCCCGGTGGCGAGCATGACGCGCACCGTCTTGGCCGCGTCGCGAATGGCATTGGCGGCGGCGGCATAGCCCACGGCATTGGTCGAAATCGAGGCCAGGCTGTCGCGCGGGGCGAGGCGGAACGGCTTCAGGCCAGCCTGGGCCAGGGCGTCGCTGGCCGGCATGCGTCGCCCGTCAAATGTGGCTTCGCCGGCGCCCGTCAACACGGCGCCGATCTGCCCCATCAGACCGATATCGGCGCAACCGATCGATCCGGTGCGGCGCACCACCGGCACCACGTCATGGGCGAGCACGGCGAGATAGGCCTGCACCAGATGGGTGGTGCAGCCGACCCGCCCGGTCAGCGCCATATTGACGCGAATGGCCATGGCGGTGCGAACGATTTCGCTGGAAAAGGCCTCGCCGGTGCCAAAGTGATGGGCGCGGACCAGGCCGAGATTGAACACGTCGAGCTGGTCAGGCGTCCACTCGACGTCTTTCATGGCGCCCACGCCGGTGGTGGCGCCATAAACAGCCTGGCCGCTGGCCATGGTCTGCTCGACGACGATACGGGCACTGGCCACCCGCTTCAGGGCCGCGTCGTCGGCAATCAGGCTCCCCTGGCGGGCGCCGATCCGGGCGATATCGACAAAGCGCAACGGCTTGCCGTTGAGCGTAATGGGATCTGATCGCACCGGCATGACAAATTCATTCATGCCGACAGGCTAGTGCAAAACCGGCTGGTTGGCATGCCCCAAATAATCAACCGAGCGTGCGGCTCATTTCATCCAGAACATCGGTACCAGATCAGTCGAGATGGGTTCATGCTGATCATTGGTGGCCATCACATCGGCCATGTGCGCCCACCAACGCTGCATGATGGCGGTGTTGGGAAGGTCGGCCATGGTGTGATCCGTGCGGCGCCAGAGCACGCCGAACAGGATATTGGTCTCGGGGTCGAGATGGATGGAATAATCCTTCACCCCCGCCGCGTGCAGCAGTTCGACCAGTTCGGGAAAGATCTCGTCATGGCGCTTGCGGTATTCGGCTGCCATGCCCGGATTGAGCTGCATCTTGAAGGCGTGCTTTTCATAGTCGCCATTGGTGATCATGCGCGCTGCCGCCACATGCGGAACAGAATGGGCAGCGCAATGACGACAATCAGCAGGCTGCCGGTAAAGATCGACATGACAATGCCCGGCACGTTGAGCAGGCCCAGACCAAAGGTCACCAGACCCATGATCAGGGCAGCCAGCACCACGCCGATGATCGAACCGGCACCGCCCAGAATGGAAACCCCGCCGAGCACCACCATGGTGATGGCTTCGAGCTCCCAGCCTTCGGCAATCGAGGGACGGGTGGAACCCAGCCGGGCCGTCAGCAGTACGGCGGCCATGCCACTCATCAGCCCGGTCAGGCAGAACAGGATAAACTTGATCTTGTCGACGCGGACGCCGGAGAACCGGGCGGCGACGTCATTATTGCCGATGGCGAAGACGCGACGACCGAAATTGGTGCGGTGCAGCAGCACCCAATAGATGATGGCGCAGACTGCAAACAGGACCAGCTCGAACGAGATCACCCAGCCCACATAGCCCTGCCCCAACCAGGCAAAACTGGCCGGATAGCCCTTGAAGCTCTGGTCACCCAGGATGATGAAACTGATGCCGCGAAACAGGCTCATCGTGCCGATGGTCACCACGATCGATGGCAGCTTGAGCCTGGTTACCAGAAAGCCGTTGAAGGCGCCGCAGGCTATGCCGGCGCCCAAACCAACGGCGACCAGTACGGGTGTATCGGCACCATATTGCAGGGCCAGCCCCATCAGCGTTGACGCCAGCGAAATGATGGCGGCAACCGACAGATCGATCTCACCGGAAATGATCAGCAAGGCCATGGCCAGGGCGATCAGCGCCTTCTCGGTAAAGTTGAAGGTGAGGTCGGAGAGGCTCCAGGCATTGAGGAAATAAGGCGAGGCGAACGAATTGACGATGAAGATCGCCACGGCCACAAGAACCAGCAGGCTCTCCCAGCTCAGCACGGCCGATTTCAGCGGATTGTCGAGGCGATCAGGGAGAGTGCGGTAGGAGGATGTGTCAGTCATGGCCGTCTCCGCAAGGATTGGCGGAACCGCCAAATGAATTCGGGCTCTCATCCCCCCTCCCAACCTCCCCCGCAAGGGGGGAGGTGCGGGCCGGCGATGGTGGCACGAGGCAGCCAAAAGCTGGATGCAGTACCTCCCCCCTTGCGGGGGAGGTTAGGAGGGGGGACGGTTGGGCAAGATAGTGGGTCATGATCCCGCCTCCGCCTTCTTCAAAATCACCCGCCCCTTGCTGGCCTCGCCGCGGGCGTTGAGGACGACGGCGAGCAGGATTGCGGCGCCTGAAATGGCCATCTGCCAAAAGGGCGATATGTTGATCACCGGCAGGGCATTGTTGATCACGCCCAGGAAAATCGCGCCCAGCAGCACGCCCGGGACGCTGCCAATGCCGCCAGCAATCGACACGCCCCCGATCACACAGGCGGCGATGATGGTCAGCTCATAGCCGCTGGCCACTTCTGTGGAGGCAATCACATAGCGCGAGATCCACAGATAGCCGCAGAATCCGGCAACGGCGCCGGCAATGGTGAACGCCAGGAACTTGGTTTTGCCCACATCGATGCCGGTGTAGACCGAAGCTGTCGGATTGACGCCAATGGCATAGAGCGAGCGGCCCAGCGCGGTGCGGGTCATCAAAATGTAGAACAGGGCTGCGGTCACGATGGCAAACCAGCTCAGCACCGGCAGGCCCAGGAAGACGCCGCGCTGCAGCGCGATGAAATCGGGGCTCATCTGCGCGGCATTGACCCAGGCGCCGCCCGAGATGACGAACACCAGGCCTCGGAAAATGGTCAGCGTGCCCAGGGTCACGACGATGGGCGGGATGTTGAGTTTCCAGACCAGCACGCCATTGAAGGCGCCAAGGCCAGCGCCAATGACGAGGCTGAGGGCCATCAATACCGGGATCGGAACGCCCGGGAAGGCCGCATTGAGCATGGCCACGACCATGCCGGTCAGGGCCAGATTGGCTGCCATGGACAGGTCGATGGAGCGCGTCAGAATGACCGCCATCTGACCCAGCGCCAGCATCATCAGGATCGAGGAGTCGTTGAAAATGGTCAGCAGATTGCCCGGCTGGGAAAAGCGCGAGAAACGCATGGTAACCAGCACGACCACCAGCAGGATGGCCAGCGCGAGCCAGATTTCACGGTGTTTCAAGAGGCGGTTCATGCTGCCTGCTCCGCAAGGATACCGGCCGCCAGACGCACCAGCGTCTCGGGCTTGAGGTCCCTGTTTTCAATGGTGTCGACCATGCGGCCTTCGCGCATCACCACGATGCGGTCGCTCATGCCCAGCACCTCGGGTAGTTCGGACGAGACCATGATGACGCTGAGCCCCTGGGCGACCAGTTCGGCCATGAACTCATGCACGGCCGCCTTGGAGCCGATATCGATGCCCTTGGTGGGTTCATCGAGAATGATCACCCTGGGTTCGGTCGCCAGCCATTTGGCGATCACCACCTTCTGCTGATTGCCGCCCGACAGGGTCGAGACGTTCTGGCTGAGCGAGGCGGCGCGCAGGTCAAGCCGCTCGGTATAGGTGCGCGTCAGCGCGAACTCTTCGGCCAGGCGCAGGAAACCAGACTTGCTGGTCTTGCCCAGCGAGGGGAGCGAGACATTCTTGAAGATGGGCTCGCCGGTAATGACGCCCTGCTTGCCGCGCTCCTCGGGCACATAGACGATGCCGGCCTCGACCGCGTCCGCAGGCGATTTCGGCGCAATGGTCTGGCCATTGAGCACCAGCGTGCCGGCCGATGGCTGGGTCATGCCGAACACGGCCTGCATGACCTCGCTGCGACCCGCGCCCACCAGGCCATAAAAGCCCAGGATTTCGCCCTGACGCACCGAGAAGGAAATATCGTCAAACTCGGTGGGATGGCTCAGCCCGCGGGCCTCGAGCACAACTTCGCCAATTTCAGCTTGCCGCGCAGGGAAGATGCCTTCAACCGGGCGCCCGACCATCAACTGGACGATCTCGCCCTGGCTGGTCTCGCTGATCATCCCCTTGCCGACCTGCTCGCCGTCTCGGAACACGGTGAAGCGGTCGGCGATGCGGTAGATTTCATCGAATTTGTGGCTGATGAACAGGATCGCCTTGCCGTCTTCCTTCAGCAGTTCGATGAGCACATAGAGCTCCTCGATTTCCTTCTG
The DNA here is from genome assembly GCF_030689745.1 of Devosia sp. Lineage (GTDB taxonomy): Bacteria > Pseudomonadota > Alphaproteobacteria > Rhizobiales > Devosiaceae > Devosia > Devosia alba. The sequence continues at coordinate 23,461 of NZ_JAUYGL010000072.1, read as the reverse complement.
GCTGAGGGCGGCGGTCGGCTCATCCATGATGACCACGCGGGCATCAATCGAGAGCGCCCGCGCCACGGCCACCAGATGCTTCTTGGCGATGCCGAGTTCCTTGAGCTTGATGTCCGGGTCGATGCCGGCGGCCATGGAATCCAGCGTCTCGCGGGCCTCCTTGCGCATGGTGCGCCAGTCGATCAGTCCGAACCGATTGGTTGGTGCGTGACCGAGATAGATATTTTCGGCCACCGTCATCTCGTCGAACAGCACGGTTTCCTGATGGATGGCGGTGATGCCGACGGCCGACGCGGAGTGCGCGGTGGGCAGGGTGACGATCTGGCCGCCAACGCGGATTTCGCCGGCGTCGGGCTGATAGATACCCGTCAGGGTTTTGACCAATGTCGACTTGCCCGCGCCGTTCTCGCCGATCAGCGCGGTGACCTGCCCGGCATAAAGCTCCAGCGACACGTCATTGAGCGCCCGCACGCCCGGAAAACTCTTGGAAATGCCGGTCAGGGTGAGAATGGGGTCGGTCATAAATCTAGTGTTCCGCTTGCCGGGATTGTGCAGTCGACACCCTCCCCCTTGCGGGGAGGGTCAGGGAGGGGGTGGGGTAGCCTCGATATCGGGGCTCTCGCACCCCCTCCCAACCTCCCCCGTCAAGGGGGAGGTGCCGTGCGGTGGGTAGGACAGATCACGACCTGACCAGGAATTCGATCGTCCCCGGCCGGGGCCAATCCCGCCTAGTAGATCTTGGAGAATTCTTCGATGTTGGACTTGTCGAAGGTGAAGGGGGCAGCCATGGCGCCCGAGCTGGTATCATCCAGCGTCAGTTCGCCCATGCGGCCCATCGAGAGCGTTGCGCCGGGAGCGGCTTCAGCACCTTCAACCAGATCATTGGCCAGCATCACGGCCGAGTAACCCAGATCGATCGGGTTCCACAGCGCCACGGCCTGGCTCGCGCCATTGTCGATGAACTGCTTGAACTCGCTGGGCAGGGCCAGACCGGTCACGTTGATCTTGCCGATCAGGTTCTGATCGGTCACGACCTGCGCCGCCGCCACGACACCAACGGTGGTGGGGGCAATGATGGCCTTGAGTTCAGGATAGGAGGCGATCAGGCCCTTGGCTTCGTCGGTCGACTTGACCGAGTCATCATCGCCATAGACGACGGCCACCAGGTTGATATTGGCGAACTTCTCGGGCAGCGCCGCCTTGGCAGCGTCGATCCAGGCGTTCTGGTTGGTTGCGGTGGAGGCTGCCGACAGGATGGCCACATCGCCGCCTTCTGGCAGGTAATCGGCAGCCAGCTTGATGATGGTCTCACCAATCAGGTTCGTTTCCGAGGGGTTGAGGTGCAGCTGGCGGCCTTCTGGCGCGACGCCGGAATCCCAGCTGATCACCTTGATGCCGCGCTCCATGGCCTTCTGCAGGGCAGGCACCAGCGCGTCGGGATCGTTGGCCGAGATGGCGATGGCGTCAACCTGCTGCGCGATCAGCGAGTTGATGACTTCGATCTGGGCCTCGGCAGTGGCAGCGGTCGGGCCGGTATAGATGACTTCAACGTCACCGAGTTCGGCGGCGGCTTCCTGGGCGCCCTTGTTGGCGGCATCAAAGAAGCCATTGCCAAGCGATTTGACGACCAGCGCGATGCGGGTCTGGGCGAAGGCCGGGCCGGCGAGCAGGGCAGCAATGGCAGTGGTCGCTGCCAGGATTTTCAAGAGTTTCATCGAGTATTCCCTCCCTGGGATGGTCTTGTGATTGATCTCAGGCGACGCTGGCTTGCGGGTCGGCCTGAGCAGTCGTTTCCGCCACGATCAGCCGCACGCCTGCCGTTTCCAGCATTTGTCGGTCTTCGTCGCGGATACCGGCGTCGGTAACGACGGCGGCTATTCGGTCGAGGCCACACAGGATGAGGCTCGATCTGCCCGAAAACTTGGATGAGTCCGCCAGCACGATGAGTTCATCGGCCTGCCCGATCAGGCCGAGCTCGGACTGGACGACCATGGGATCGGCCTCCATCAATCCGTGCGCGCCGATACCCTGGCAGCCAATGAACATGCGTTTGGCGTAAAAATGGGAGGCCACCACGCCGCCGAACGGCGAGAGGATGACGTTCTGCTCGCGATAGACCGTACCGCCGGGAATGACGACCGAATTGCGCGAGTTGTGAATGAGATATTCGGCAATGGCGAAGCTGTTGGTGAACACCGACAGCCGACGCGAGGTCAGGTGATGGACCATCTGATAGGTGGTCGTGCCGCCATTGATAATGATCGGCTCGCCATCATTGCACAGCTCGGACGCGGCCCGGGCGATGGCACGCTTCTGCTCGATATGGAGGGTTTGGTTGACCGAGAAGGGCCGCCCCATCAGGGCGCTTTGTTCGGGTGGGTTGATCGCCTCGGCGCCACCGCGCACGCGCCGTACGTCGCCACGCAGATCGAGCGCGGCAATATCGCGGCGAATGGTGGCCTCGGACGATCCGGTGACCTCACAGATATCAGCCACCGTCACGACGGAACGCGTCTGGACAGCTGCTATGATCACTCTGTGGCGCTCTGTTTCGTGCAAGGCTGCTATCTCCCTGACGCAGTTCTTCCCATCGATTTCAATCACTGTCAATCATCAAGCCGTCAACTTCGAAAAATACCGGGCAATGATGCTTGGTAATGATCGTTTCTGATTGACAGGCCTGAGTGATCGTGGCCATGTCCGCTCAACCCTTGATAACCGCTTACCCTCTGGGAGGAGTCTCATGTCCACTTCCGCGCCCAAGCGCCTCGCCAACCTCTGGGACGACGCCAAGGCCGCTGCAATGAGCGAGCCCGAACGCCTGGTTTACCGCTCCAATCTGCTGGGCAGCGACAAGCGCGTCACCAATTATGGTGGCGGCAACACCTCCTCCAAGATCATGCAAAAAGACCCGCTGACCGGCGAAACCGTCGAAGTGCTGTGGGTCAAGGGCTCGGGCGGCGACAGCGCCTCGATCAAGCTCGATGGTTTCTCGACGCTCTATATGGACAAGCTGCGGGCGCTGAAGGGTCTGTATCGCGGCGTCGAATTTGAAGACGAGATGGTGGGCTATTTGCCCCATGCCACCTTCAATCTGAATCCGCGCGCCGCCTCGATCGACACGCCGCTGCATGCCTATGTGAACCACCCCTATGTGGACCATATGCACCCCGACGCGATCATCGCCATCGCGGCCAGCCAGAATTCCAGGGAACTGACCCGGCAGATCTTCGGCGATACCATTGGCTGGCTGCCGTGGAAGAAGCCCGGCTTTGAGCTGGGCCTGTGGCTGGGCAAGTTCTGCGAAGAGAACCCCGAAGCCAAGGGCGTTGTTCTGGAGTCGCACGGCCTGTTCACCTGGGGCGATACGCCAAAGGAATGCTACGAGACCACCATTGCCATCATCAATCAGGCCATCGCCTGGTTCGAGACAGAGACCGAGGGCAAGACCATTTTCGGCGGCGAAGCGGTTGCTGCGCTGCCTGCAGAACAGCGCCGCGCCATTGCCGCCAAGCTGATGCCGAAAATTCGCGGCCTGATCTCGGAAGACAGCCACAAGCTGGGCCATTTCGATGACAGTGCGGCTGTGCTCGAATTCGTCAACTCCAAGGATTTGCGGCCGCTGGCTGCGCTGGGCACCTCCTGCCCCGATCATTTCCTGCGCACCAAGATCCGCCCGCTGGTGATCGAGTTTGATCCTACCAATCCAGACGTCGATGCCGTGGTTGCCAAGATTCCGGAAGACATTGCCGCCTACCGCGTCGACTACCAAGCCTATTACGACCGCTGCAAACACGACAATTCGCCTGCCGTGCGCGACCCCAATGCCGTGGTCTATCTGATGCCGGGCGTCGGCATGTTCACCTTCGCCAAGGACAAGGCGACGGCCCGCATTTCAGGCGAGTTCTATGTCAACGCCATCAATGTGATGCGCGGCGCCTCCATCGTCTCCACCTATGTCGGCCTGCCCGAGCAGGAAGCCTTCGATATCGAATACTGGCTGCTCGAAGAGGCCAAGCTCGCCCGCATGCCGAAGCCGAAAGCGCTGGCCGGCAAGATTGCTTTGGTCACCGGCGGCGCTGGCGGCATCGGCAAGGCCACCGCGGTCCGGCTGCTGCGCGAAGGCGCCTGCGTGGTGCTCGCCGATATCGACGAGACGGCTTTGGCCAGTGCCACCGAGGAGCTCTCGGGCGTCTTCGGCAAGGACTTCGTTCGCCCGGTCATCGTCAATGTCACCAGAGAAGAGGCCGTCATTGCCGGCTTTGCCCATGCGGTGGTCGAATTCGGTGGCCTTGATATTCTGGTCTCCAATGCGGGCCTGGCTTCTTCGGCCCCGATCGAGGAAACCACGCTGGAGCTGTGGAACAAGAACATGGATATCCTGTCCACGGGCTATTTCCTGGTCTCCCGCGAAGCCTTCCGCCTGTTCCGTGCGCAAAAGATCGGCGGCAATGTCGTCTTCGTTGCGTCCAAGAATGGCCTGGCCGCCTCGCCCAATGCCAGCGCCTATTGCACTGCCAAGGCCGCCGAGATCCATCTGGCACGGTGCCTGGCGCTCGAAGGCGCCGGCGAGCAGATCCGCGTCAATGTGGTCAATCCCGACGCCGTGCTGCGCGGCTCCAAGATCTGGGCCGGCGAATGGCTCGAACAGCGCGCCTCGACCTACAAGACCGACAAGGATGGCCTTGAGGAAATGTATCGCGAGCGCTCGCTGCTCAAGCGCTCGGTTTTTCCCGAGGACATTGCCGAAGCCATCTACTTCTTTGCTTCGGACGCCTCGGCCAAATCGACCGGCAACATCATCAATGTCGACGCGGGCAATGCCCAGTCGTTTACGCGGTAAGGATCAAGCGATGACCGAACACATCATCGACGCCTCCGTCGTCGAGGCGGAAAACGCCAAGCGCATTGCCGATCTCAATGTCGATTATGACACGTTGGGCGAGCGCCTTGACCGGCGCGGCGTCGATATCGACGCCATCAAGGGCAAGGTCGCCGGCTTCAACGTCGCCGTCCCCTCCTGGGGTGTCGGCACCGGCGGCACCCGCTTTGCCCGCTTTCCGGGCCTGGGCGAGCCCCGCGACATCTTCGACAAGATCGAAGACTGCGCCGTCATCGCCCAGCTGACCCAGGCGACCAATACGGTCTCGCTGCATATCCCGTGGGACAAGGCCGATCCCAACCGCCTCAAGCAGGCCGCCAGCCGGTTCAGCCTCGGCTTTGACGCGATGAATTCCAATACCTTCTCGGATGCGCGCGGCCAGCTGCAGAGCTACAAGTTCGGCTCGCTCAGCCATGCCGATGCCGGCACCCGCCATCAGGCCATCGAGCACAATATCGAGTGCATCGAGATCGGCCAGACGCTGGGCAGCAAGGCCCTCACCGTCTGGATCGGCGACGGCTCCAACTTCCCCGGCCAGGTCAATTTCGCCGACCAGTTCGGCCACTACCTCGACTCGATGAAGGCGGTCTATGCCGCCCTGCCCGCTGACTGGCGCATCTATACCGAACACAAGATGTACGAGCCGGCCTTCTACTCGACGGTCGTGCAGGACTGGGGCACCAATTACCTCATCGCCAAGGAACTGGGCGACAAGGCCTTTTGCCTGGTCGATCTCGGCCACCATGCGCCCAACGTCAATATCGAGATGATCGTTTCCCGGCTCGCGCAGTTCGGCAAGCTGGGGGGCTTTCACTTCAACGACAGCAAATATGGCGACGATGACCTCGACGCCGGCGCCATCGACCCCTATCGCCTGTTCCTCGTCTTCAACGAGCTGGTCGATATCGAAGGCAAGGACGAGAACTTCCATCCCGCCCACATGCTCGACCAGTCGCACAATGTCACCGACCCCATCGAGTCGCTGATGCTGTCGGCCTCCGACGTGCAGCGCGCCTATGCCCAGGCGCTGCTGGTCGACCGCAAGGATCTCGCCGCAGCGCAGCAGGGCAATGATGCCCTCGCCGCCACCCAGGCTTTGCGCCAGGCCTATCGCACCGATGTCGAACCGATTCTGGCCATGGCCCGCTTCGACAATGGCGGCGCCATCGATCTGCTCGGCACCTATCGCGCCTCGGGCTATCGCGCCAAGGTCGCAGCCGTGCGGCCGGCCATCGAAGCGGGATCAAGCGGCATCGTCTAGGTTTTCCAACGCTCCTCCCAGCGACGGAACAGGGCCCGGCGCGCGATCGCCGGGCCTTTCTGCTTCTTGTGACATTGCGCTTTTCGGTGGCTTCCTTCTCCCTCAAGGGGAGAAGGCAAGCACAGGCATCCCTACTTCATGGTCGGGAACTGGAATTCGGCGCCGTCCTTGATGCCGCTGGGCCAGCGGGCGGTCACGGTCTTGGTCCGGGTCCAGAACTTGATCGAGTCGGTGCCATACTGGTTGAGGTCGCCGAAGGCACTGGCCTTCCAGCCGCCGAAGCTGTGATAGGCCACCGGCACCGGGACGGGAACATTGATCCCCACCATGCCGACATTGACCCGGGCGGCAAAATCGCGCGCCGTGTCGCCATCGCGCGTGAAGATCGCAGTGCCATTGCCATAGGGATTGTCCATGGTCAGCTTGAGCGCGTCCTCATAGGTGCTGGCGCGGACCACGCTGAGCACAGGCCCGAAGATCTCTTCCTTATAGATGTCCATCTCGGCGGTGACGTTGTCGAACAGGCTCGGCCCGACAAAATAGCCCTTCTCATAGCCCTGCAGGGTCAAGCCACGACCATCAACGACCAGGGTCGCGCCCTGGGCAATGCCGCTCTCGACCAAGGCGGCGATGCGATCCTTGGAGGCCTGGGTGATGACCGGGCCCATCTCGCTGGCCAGATCGGTCGCGGGGCCAATCTTGAGCCTGTCGATGCGTGGCTTGAGCGCAGCGATGATCTTGTCGGCGGTTTCCTCACCCACCGGCACGGCCACCGAGACGGCCATGCAGCGCTCGCCGGCGGCGCCATAGCCCGCGCCGATCAGCGCGTCGGCAGCCTTTTCCATATCGGCGTCGGGCATGATGATCATGTGGTTCTTGGCGCCGCCAAAGGCCTGCACGCGCTTGCCGTGGGCGGCCGCAGTTGCATAGACGTAGCGGGCAATCGGGGTGGAACCGACAAAGCTGACGGCGCCGATCTGGTCGTGCTGCAGAATGCCGTCGACCACTGACTTGCCGCCATGAACGACATTGAGAATGCCCTTGGGCAGGCCAGCCTCGATCGCCAGCCGCGCCAGCCTGACCGGCACGGACGGGTCGCGCTCGGAGGGCTTGAGAATAAAGGCATTGCCTGCGGCGATGGCCGGCGAGAGCATCCAGAGCGGGATCATGGCGGGGAAGTTGAACGGGGTGATGCCCGCGCCGATGCCGATTGGCTGGCGCATGGAATACATATCGATCCCCGGCCCGGCCCCGTCGGTGAACTCGCCCTTGAGCAAATGCGGCGCACCGGCGGCAAATTCGGACACTTCCAGGCCGCGCAGGATATCGCCCCTGGCATCGTCCACGGTCTTGCCGTGCTCGGCGCTGAGCAGTTCGGCCAGCTCCTGCATGTCGCGATTGATCAGCGCCACAAAGTTGAAGAAGACGCGGGCCCGGCGCTGCGGGTTGGTGGCAGCCCATTGGGGTTGCGCGGCAGCGGCCGAGGCGACTGCGGCATCGAGATCAGCCTGGGTGGCCAGGGCGACGCGAGCCTGCCCCTCGCCCGTCGCCGGATTGAACACATCCTGGAATTCGGCGCCGTTGCCGGTGGTTTCGACGCCGTCGATGAAATGGCCGATGGTGCGCATAACAGTCTCCCTTGTTTGATCAAGGGTATGGCGCTATGTTTTGTGCATCGCAATGCGATAGATTTTGCATCCGTTGTGCGTATTTTGATGCTCGAGTGCTCAGTCGACACCCTCCCCCTTGCGGGGAGGGATCAAGGGAGGGGGCGGCCACCCCTGCTATCGGGGCTCTCGCACCCCCTCCCGACCTCCCCCGTCGAGGGGGAGGTGCCGCTCCACTCTTCCGGAAAATCGAGCCAGAAAGCCTAACCAATGAACTGGGACGACGTCCGCATCTTCCTCGCCGTGGCGCGCAATGGCCAGATCCTGGGCGCGGCGCGCAGCCTGGGGCTCAACCACGCCACCGTCGCCCGCCGGCTGACAGCGCTGGAACAGGCTCTCGGCAGCCGCCTCTTTACGCGCAAGACCAATGGCTCGGAGCTGTCGAGTGCGGGCGAGCGCTTTCTGGTCCATGCCGAACGCATGGAAAGCGCCATGCTGGCCGCCAGCGAGTCGGCAGGCGCCGACAGCGTCATTGACGGCACAGTGCGCGTGGGGGCGCCTGACGGGTTCGGCGTGGCCTTTCTGGCGCCCCGGCTGGGCGAACTGACCGAACGCCACAAGGGCCTGCGGATCGAGCTGGTCCCGATTTCCCGCGCCTTCTCCCTCTCGCGCCGCGAAGCCGATATTGCCGTCACGCTGGAGCGACCGCGCGAGGGGCGGCTGGTGGCGCGCAAGCTGACCGATTATCGGCTCGGGCTCTATGCCGCGCAAAGCTATCTCAGTGCACGGGGTACACCGGCAGATCTGCCCGCGTTGGCCGACCACCAGCTGATTGGCTATGTGGACGATCTGATCTTCACCGCCTCGCTCGACTACACTGCCGAATTTTTCAAGGGCTGGCGCTCCTCGCTCGCCATATCCTCGGCCATGGGACAGACCGAGGCGGTACGGGCCGGCGCCGGCATCGGCATTCTGCACGCCTTCATGGCGCAGCGTGATCCAGATCTGGTGGCGATCCTGCCCGCGCACACGCTGACCCGCAGCTACTGGACCGTGGTGCATGAGGATTTGCGATCCATCCGCCGGGTGGCGCTGGTGGCCGAATTTCTTGCCGAGATCGTGGACCGCGAGAGGGCGATCTTCTAGCTCTGCTCCAAAGCCCGCAATGGCGCCGTGGCGTCAATGATCCAGTCGCGGAAGGCCTTGATCCTGGTCCAGTTGCGGCGGCTTTCGGGATAGACGAAATAATAGTGATGCCCGACCCAACCGACCAGGTCGAAGGGCTGGGCCAGCAGCCCGGCCGCCACTTCCTCGGCGTAGAACAGTGGCGTCAGCATGGCCACGCCGCTGCCGGCAATGGTGGCGCGGGATTCCAGATATTGCGAACCGAGGCCGATAAAGGGCTTCTGCACCGCCGCTGCGGCCGGCACGCCGGCCATTTCCAGCCAGGCGGGCAGCCAGGGGTCTTCGGGAGAGATCTGCGGCACGCGCAGCAGGTCGGCCGGCTCGCGGATGTCATAGCGCTCGATCAGGCTGGGCTTGAGCATGGGGGCGAACTCCACCTTGGCCAGCGGATGGCCGATCAGCCCCGGCGGGATATGGCCGGTGGCCCTTATGCCGGCGTCGAACTCCTCCTGGGTGAAGTCGACCAGCACATTGCTGGTATCGATCTTGACCGCAATATCGGGGTGGCCGAGCTGGAACTGGCCGATCTGGCTGGCGAGCCAGCCGGTGGCAAAGGTATTGGTCACCGTCAGCGACAACATGCCCTCGGCCCGCTCGCCGGTCTCGGCAAAGCTGGCGCGCAGCAGGTCAAAGGCCCGGCTGACCTCGGGCGCCAGCCGGGCGCCGACCTCGCTCAGCGCAATCTGGCGCGGGCGGCGCAGGAACAGCGGCGTGCCGACACGCTCCTCGAGAATGCGGATCTGATAACTCACCGCAGCTTGGGTCATGCCCAGTTCGGCGGCGGCCCTGGTAAAGCTCAGATGCCGGGCCACGGCCTCGAAGGCGCGTACCGCAGTGAGGGGCGGCAGTGCGCTCATGGATCAAATCTCCTTATGCCCACCTCCTGAGCTTTAGTTGGAAAATCCCCGTTTTTCCAGCCATTTTGTGATGACCATATAGCCAACAGGAGGCATCCACATAAGGATGTTCATGGCCATGATCACATTGTCAAAGCCAGTCCACAGGCGCCGTTCGCCTCTGCTTGCCACCCTCTCGGCCCGGCTGGGCCAGTTGGGTCGGCATGTCGCGGCACGGCGCCGCCGCCAGGCCACCATCGACCTGATCCATGCTTCACCCCATCTGCTGGCCGATATCGGCGCGACGGAAAACCATGTGAGCGAGCGCCGCCCCTAGGACGTATCGGGCCTCTTGCGCTGAGGCGCGTGGCTTTACTAGAACTAGCCCATGTCCAAAACCACGCCCGCCACGCTTGCGCTCACCAAAGCCGGTATCAGCTTTGCCACCGCCACTTATGACTACGACCCTGACGCCGACCGTGTCGGGTTGCAGGCGGCCGAGGCCATGGGCGTGTCGCCGTCCATCGTGCTCAAGACGCTGATGGCCGAGGTGGACGGCAAGCCCGTCTGTGTCGTGGTGCCCTCGGATGAAGAAGTGAACATGAAAAAGCTCGCCGCCGCCTTTGGCGGCAAGTCAGCGCATATGATGAAGCCGGCGGATGCCGAGCGGCTGACCGGCTACAAGGTGGGGGGGATCAGCCCGTTCGGGCAGAAAAAGCTGGTGCCCACGGTGGTCGAGGAATTGGCGACGCTGGAAGACGAGGTCTTCCTCAATGGCGGGCAGCGTGGCCTGCAGCTGCGCATGACGCCCGACGATCTGGTTCGGGCACTGGGCGGCAGGGCCGCTGACCTCATTCGCTAAAACCGAATCGCGGACAGACAAAAGGCGCCCGATCGGACGCCTTCATCTCAAGTCTAAATTCGGCAGGCTCGATTAACGAGCGTAGTTGCCGCGAGCGATGTTCTTGATGTCGCCCTTGGTGATGCCCAGATCGGTGAGCTGGCGGTTGTCGAGAGCGTTGAGCTCGCGGACGGTGCGCTGATACTGAGCAAACTGAGCGATTTTCTGGCGGATGTTCATTTTCGGTTCCCCTTCGTTTCGATGACCAATATCTATAGTCAGCCGGTCGTGATTAGAAGATGGTCTTTGTGCACATCCGTTATGCACTGCGTGCACGATCAATAGGCAATTGCGTCATCCAGCTTGTGTCGACGCGCGACCCCTGCGCTGGCAACTCCCCGTCAAACACCTGATATACAACAAAAAACGGGCACCGCTGCTGCGGCGCCCGTTGCAAGACTTTGGTAACCAGTATTTGGCCGGTTATGCGCTCACCGCTTACGTGGGGCGGCTTTCTGCTCAACCACCTGCCGGTCGTCGCGCATTTCAAACCACATGGCGTTGAGAATGGCGAAGCTGCAGGCCAGTCCCACGCCGAGAATCCAAGAGAAATACCACATGTCAGGCCTCCTAATAGGCGTTGGGGTTCTTTTCGAGCGACTGCGTCGTCACCGTGCCGCGCATGACCCGGAACACCCAGGCGGTGTAGACCACAACGAGGGGGAGAAATATCAGCGTGGCCAGCAGCATGATGAACAGGGTCAGATGGCTCGATGAAGCATCCCACAGGGTCAGGCTGGAGTCGGGCACCACCGAGGATGGCAACAGGAACGGGAACAGCGAGAGGCCGGCCGTGGCGATAATGCCGAAGATGGCCAGGCTTGAGGCCAGCAGGGTTGGCAGGTGGAGCCGCGCCTGCAGACCCAGGACACCCCCGACCAGGCCGAGGAAGCCCAATACCGGCGCGATGATCATCCAGGGATAGAGAGCGTAATTGCTCACCCAGCCGCCAGGCACCAGTTCGACAGTCTTGCCGAGCGGGTTGATGGCACCATTGGTATCGACGACGCTGGTGATGACATAGCCATCCATGCCGAAGGCCACCCAGAGACCGCCCAGTGCGAACAGGACGGTGGTAGCCAGGCCGGCCCAGGTGCCATAGGTGCGGGCGCGATCCGCCAGGATACCGGAGGTGCGACCCGCAATGACGGCAGCGCCCTGCAGTACAATCATGCCCAGGCTCACCAGACCACTCAGCAGGGCGAAGGGCATCAACAGCTGGAAGAAATTGCCGGAATAGAAGGTGCGCAAGGTATCATCGAGATAGAACGGCGCGCCCAGCAGGACGTTGCCCACGGCCACTCCGAAGATCAGTGAAGGGACAAAACCACCGATAAACAGCGCCCAATCCCAGGTTGAGCGCCAACGTGGGTCGGTCACCTTGCCGCGGAACTTGAAGCCGACCGGGCGCAGGATCAGCGCCAGCAGGATCACGATCATCGCCAGATAGAAGCCCGAGAAGCTGACGGCATAGAGCGGCGGGAAGGCCGCGAAGATGGCGCCACCGCCCAGCACCAGCCAGACCTGATTGCCTTCCCAGGTCGGGCCGACAACGTTGATCAGAACGCGCCGTTCGGCATCGGTGCGGGCGACAAAGGGCAGCAGAGCCCCTACCCCAAGGTCACGGCCGCCCATGACGGCAAAGCCGATCAGCAAAATGCCCAGCAGTGCCCACCAGATGAGGCGCAGTGTTTCGTAGTCGAGCGGAATTGAGCTCATGATCTCACATCCTTCATGGCTGGCGTTGCGGGCTGGGGAGCGACGACAAAGTCGGCGTCCTCGTGCTCATCAGTCGCGGCGAACAAATGGTCCTTCGGTCCGGCCTTGATGATCTTGACCATCAACATGACCATGATGACCAGCAGCGCGGTGTAGAGCGCCACAAAGAAGGTCAGCGAGATCACCAGGTCCCAGAACTGCAGGCCGGAAGCGGCGTAGAAAGTGGGCAGAACGCCTTCCACCACCCAGGGCTGTCGGCCGTACTCAGCAATGATCCAGCCAAGTTCGATCGCCACCCAGGGCAGTGGCAGCGTGGCCACGGCGATCCACAACATCGGCCGATTGGTGTCGAGCCAGCCACGCGAAGCGCGGTAGAACCAGACGCCGAAATAGGCGATGAAGAAGAAGCCGATGCCCACCATCAGGCGGAAGCTCCAGAACAGCGGCCACACATCAGGCACGGTATCGAGTGCGGCCATGGCGATTTCCTCGCCGGTGGCGTTCTCGACATCCTCGCGATACTTCTTGAGCAGCAGGGCATAGCCCAGATCGGCCCAGCTCTCGTCAAACACTGCGCGGGCCGCTGTATTGCTGGCGTCGGCACGGATTTCCTGCAGCGCCTTGTAGGCGACCAACCCAGACTGAATGCGGGTGGCAGCGTGTTCGGTCAACTCGGTAATGCCGGGCAGGTCCCGATCAAGCGAACGGGTGGTGATGAGACCAAGAACCCAGGGCAATTGCACCTGGAACGCCGGTTCTCCGGGGACGTCGCTGGGAATGGCGAACAGCGTCAGCGCGGCGGGCGCTGGCTCGGTGTGATACATAGCTTCCATGGCAGCGATCTTCATCTGCTGATGTTCGGTCGCGACATAGCCGCTCTCGTCACCGAGGACGACCACAGACAGTGCCGATGCCAGACCGAAGCTGGCGGCCACGACCATGGAGCGCTTGGCCAGTTCGATATGCCTGCCCTGGAGCAGGAACAGCGCGGAAATGGAGAAGATGAACACGGCACCCAGCACGTAGCCGGCGCTGACCGTGTGCACGAATTTGGCCTGCGCCACCGGATTGAAGATCACGGCCACGAAGTCGGTGACTTCCATGCGCATGGTGTCGGGATTGAATTTGGAGCCCACCGGATTTTGCATCCAGCCGTTGGCGACCAGGATCCACAGCGCCGACAGATTGGCGCCCAGCGCCACCAGCCAGGTCACCGCCAGGTGGCCCACCTTGCTCAACCGGTCCCAACCAAAGAAGAAGAGGCCGATAAACGTGGCTTCAAGGAAAAACGCCATCAGCCCTTCAATGGCCAGTGGGGCGCCGAACACGTCACCCACGTAATGGCTGTAATAGCTCCAGTTCATGCCGAACTGGAATTCCATGACGACGCCAGTGGCAACGCCCATGGCGAAGTTGACGCCAAACAGCGTGCCCCAGAACAGGGTCGCCTTGCGCCAGATGTCGCGTCCGGTCATGACATAGGTGCTCTCCATGATAGCCATCATGAATGAGAGGCCCAGTGTCAGGGGCACGAAGATAAAGTGATACATGGCGGTGGCGGCAAATTGCCACCGCGACAGTTCGACGACGGTCATGTCGATCATGGTGTTTGATGCCTCTAGGCTGGTTGGCTCACCGACTCGCGGTCCTTGGGGACTATCGTCCGAAGATTATCGGCGGCGCATTGACCCAGATCAATGTGCCAGTGAATGCAGAAATTAGAGTGTGCCCATGTCCAATAGTTCTGCCCGCCGGGCCGCGCCCACCCCACCTCCTCCGGTGCATTCTGCAAAAGACACGGAGCGCGAGAACGCCAGGACACTGTCGGGCCTGCGCCGCCTCGGCGGTCCATGGCTGTGGTTGGCTATGGGTGCACCACTGCTGGGGGGAATCCTGCTGGTCGCTCAGGCGTGGACGCTGGCCGCCATTGTGGGCGAGGTCATTCAACAGGGCGCTGATATCAACGCACTGACGCCGGCCATCGCTCTCGTCCTGATCCTCCTGCTGGCCCGCGCCGCACTGGCTGCCATTGGTGATCGAGCGGGAACGGCAGCCTCTGAGGCCATCAAGTCGAGCGTGCGCCAAATGCTGTTCGCCCAATTGCTGGCGCGCTCGCCACGTGCTGCCCGGCAGCCACCTTCAGGCGCTGCCTCGTCGGCCATCATCGACCAGGTCGAGGCCCTGGACGGGTTCTTCGCCCGCTATATGCCGGCCATGGTGCAGGCGGGATTTCTGCCGCTGGCGTTTGGCGCCTTCATTCTGCCGCTCGATTGGCTGGCGGGCCTGCTGTTTCTGGTCACCGCGCCGCTCATCCCGGTGTTCATGGCGCTGGTGGGCTGGGGTGCGCAGCATGCCAGCGACCGGCAGGCCCGCGCGCTTTCGCTGCTCAATGGCCGCTTCGCCGACCGGTTGCGCGGCCTGACCACGCTCAAACTGTTTGGTCAGGCGGAAGCCGAGATCGCCGGCATTGTGGCGGCGAGCGACGAGCTTCGCCACCGGACGCTGCGCGTATTGCGGATCGCCTTTCTATCCTCGGCCGTGCTGGAGTTCTTTGCAGCGCTCGGGGTGGCCGGCATTGCGCTCTATGTCGGTTTGACCTTCATTGACTTCCTGCATTTGCGCAGCACGCCGCTGACGCTGGAACTGGGCCTGTTCCTGCTGCTGATGGCCCCTGAAGTCTACAATCCCCTGCGCCTGCTGGCCGCCCATTATCATGACCGTGCGGCGGCAAAGGCGGCCATTGGCGAGATCGAAACCCAGCTTGGCCACATGCCCACCGATCTTGTCTCACTCGCCCCTGCTGCCCCATCGGGAAACGCCGGCGCGCTCGGACTAACCCTGAGCAATTTCACCCTGCGCACGCCCGACCACGCCAGGGTCATCCTGAACAATGCCAGTCTCAACATCGCTGCGGGCGACACTGTCGCCATTGTCGGCCAAAGCGGCATCGGCAAATCGAGCCTGCTCGAAACCATCGTCCGTCTGCGCACCCATGAGGGTCAGATTATCCTGGGAGAGCAGGCGCTGGCCGACTGGCCCGAAGCCGATCTGCGCCAGGGGGTGGCCATGCTGGGACAGAAACCGCGAATCTTCGCCGGCAGCATAGCCGACAATATCGCACTGGCGTGCCCCGATGCGTCTGCGGCCGAGATCCGCAGTGCTGCCGAGCGCGCCCAGGTTACCGGCTTTGCCGATAGCCTGCCCGAGGGACTGGACACGGTGCTGGGCGAGGGCGGGCTGGGTCTGTCGGGTGGCCAGGCGCAGCGCATCGCGCTGGCCCGGATTTTTCTGCGCGATCCCGGCATGATCCTGCTTGATGAGCCAACGGCCCATCTCGATGCCGCCCTCGAACAGGTGGTGCTCGATACCCTGCTGGCTTTCGCCCGTGGCCGCACCCTGATCATTGCCACCCATTCGCTGGCCGTGGCGGCGCGCATGGGTCACGCCTATCGCATCGCTGGCGAGAGCCTGTTGGCGACCCCGGTCCGCGCCAGCTCATCACGGAGCGTGGCATGAACGCGCTCCTCGCCTTCCGCAGTCTGTTTGCGCGTCAGGCCAAAGGCCTGCTGATCGCCTTGCTGCTGTCGCTGGTTACCCTGACGGCCGGGGTTGCCCTGTTGGGCACGTCGGGATGGTTCATCACCGCCACCGCGCTGACCACAGCAGGACTGGCGTTCAACCTGTTTGTTCCCTCTTCCCTGGTGCGCGGCTTTTCCTTTATCCGTATTCTGGCGCGCTATGGCGAAAGGCTGAGCGGGCATGATGCGACCTTGCGGCTGCTCACCGATATTCGGGGATGGCTGTTCAAGCGGCTGTTTCCGCGCCTGCCGCTCAATGATCGCAGTTTGCGCCACGGCGATCTCGTCAGCCGGCTAACGGCCGATGTCGATGCGCTCGATACTGCCTTTCTGGTGGCCATCGGCCCGATCGCGGCCGCTGCGGTTATCGGCATTGCGCTCACCACGATACTGACCTGGATGTTGCCTGCAGCCGCTCTGGTCTATGGCGTGAGCTTCGGCATGGCGGTGCTGCTGGTGCCTGCCGGTCTGGTGCTGGCCAGCCGGCGTGTCGGCACCGACATTGTTACCCGGGCCGCCGCCGCCCGCGCGGCTGTGCTCGACGGCATTGAGGGCCATGCCGACCTGACGCTGTTTGGCGCATTGGGCAGGACGCAGACTGGTTTCCAGTCGCTTGCTGAACGATTGGCCCGGGCGCGGGGGCGCCTCGCCACCCTCGCCGCCTTCGCCGCCTTTGGCGTGCAGGCCCTGGCGGCCCTGGCCTTGACCGGATCCCTGTGGCTCGGCCTGCGGGCCTATGCCAATGGGCAGATCGATGGTCCGGTGCTGGTCGGGCTGCTGCTGGCCATTCTGGGCAGCTTTGAGGCGAGCAGCGTCATTGTGCGCAGCGTCGCCAAACTGACCACCGCCATGGCCGCAGCCGAACGCCTCAACGCCATCGCCAATGCGCCTATCAGCGTTGCCGACCCGATCAATCCCGTCGACCTGCCAGCCCGCCTGCCTATTGCCATTACCGACCTCAACTTCGCCTATGACGGCGGCGCGCCGGTGTTGCGCAAGCTCAATCTGGCCATTGCACCGGGCGAGCACATTGCCATTATCGGCGAGAGCGGCATCGGCAAGTCCAGCCTGCTCAATCTGCTACTGCGATTGGTGGAACCGCAATCGGGTCAGATCACGCTGGGCGGGGTGGCCCTGTCGGCGCTGGCGCAAGCCGATATCCATGCCAGCATGGCCCTGCTCAGCCAGGATAGCCCGCTGTTCAATGACACTATCCGCGCCAATCTGCTGATTGCCCAGCCAGCGGCAAGCGATGAGGCGTTGTGGGACGCGCTGGATGCCGCCGGCATTGGTGAATTCGTGCGCGCCCTGCCCCGCGGCCTCGATACCCTGGTCGGGGAAAGCGGCCGCACCGTCTCGGCCGGCCAGGGACGACGGCTGTGCCTGGCGCGGGTGCTGTTGAGCCGGGCGCCCATTGTGCTGCTGGATGAGCCGACCACAGGCCTCGACCGGCCCGCGGAGCTGGCCTTCTTTGACACGATGCGCAGCGCGGCGGTGGGTCGGACGGTGATACTGGTGACCCATGCCGCCTTTCCGCAGGGCACGGTTGACCGGGTTCTGAGCATGCGGGACGGCCGGTTGCACGCGATCGACACCCCAATAGCGCTGGAAAACTAACACCTCATCCAAGGCCCTTGACCTTACCATGATGGGAAGGTCTATATGGGTTGGGACGAGGTGATTGACATGAACGAACACGTCCACAACAAACCTATCAGCATCGATATTGACGGCATGACCTGCGCCTCCTGTGTGGCGCGGGTGGAGAAGGCGCTCAACAAGGTTCCCGGTGTCGAAAGCGCCAGCGTGAACTTTGCCACCGAGCGCGCCAGTGTGCGGATGGCCGAAACCGGCCAGGTCGCCGACTTGCTCGCTGCCGTTGAAAAGGCCGGCTATACCGGCCATGAAACGCCACAGGCCGGCGAGCATTCCGGCCACCAGCATCACGACGAAGACGCGGCCATCCTGCGGCGCGACGTCATTATCGCCGCCATTCCCACCCTGCCGTTGTTCGTGCTGGAAATGGGCGGGCATCTCTATATGCCCTTCCACATGTGGCTAACCAATCTGGTGCCCACACCGACTTTGCACATCTTCTACTTCGTGCTGGCCAGCTTCGTGCTGTTCGTACCGGGCTGGCGCTTCTTCAAGGTGGGTATTCCTGCCCTGCTGCGGGGCGCGCCCGAAATGAACTCGCTGGTCGCGCTGGGGTCGGGCGCTGCCTATCTCTATTCGGTCGTGGCAACTTTTGCGCCACAGGTGCTGCCGAGCCAGGCGCAATATGTCTATTACGAAGCGGCGGCCGTCATCATCACCCTGATCCTGGTGGGGCGCTGGCTTGAGGCCATTGCCAAGGGGCGCACCGGCAACGCCATTCAGCGGCTGGTGCGCGAGCAGGCCAAGACCGCGCGGGTGCAGCGTGATGGCCAGATCAGTGAGATCGCCATCGAGCAGGTGCAGGTCGGCGACATCATTCTGGTACGTCCGGGCGAGAAGGTGGCGGTGGATGGCGAGATCGTCGACGGCGCCAGCCATATCAATGAATCGATGATTTCGGGCGAACCCCTGCCGGTCTCCAAGACCGTCGGCGCCGAGGTGATTGGCGGCACGCTCAATACCTCGGGCAGCTTCAGTTTCC
Organism: Devosia sp.; assembly: GCF_030689745.1. GTDB lineage: Bacteria > Pseudomonadota > Alphaproteobacteria > Rhizobiales > Devosiaceae > Devosia > Devosia alba. The sequence goes on along the minus strand of NZ_JAUYGL010000072.1, from coordinate 4,854 downwards.
GGGCCACCAAGGTGGGCGGCGATACCATGCTGGCGCAGATCATCCGCATGGTCGAGGAAGCCCAGGGCGGCAAGCTGCCCATTCAGGGCGTGGTTGACCAGATCACCGCCTGGTTCGTGCCGGCGGTGATTGTGATGGCCATCCTGACCTTCGCGGTCTGGGCTGTCTGGGGCCCCTCGCCCGGCTATGTGTTCGGACTGGTCAATGCCGTGGCTGTGCTGATCATCGCCTGCCCCTGTGCCATGGGGCTGGCAACGCCAACCTCGATCATGGTGGGCACCGGGCGGGCTGCCGAAATGGGCGTGTTGTTCCGCAAGAGCGAAGCGCTGCAGCGGTTGCGCGACGTGGCCGTGGTGGCGCTCGACAAGACCGGCACCCTGACCGAAGGCAAGCCGGCACTGACCGACATCATCCTCGATGACGATTTCGACCATGACGAGGTGCTGGCGCTGGTCGCGGCCGTCGAGGCCAAATCCGAGCATCCGATTGCGGCGGCCATTGTCACCGCTGCGGAAAAGGCCGGGCTGACGCTGGGCACTGTCACCGATTTCGCCGCCGATGCCGGCAATGGCGTCAGTGCCCGGGTTGATGGCCGGCTGGTGTCCATCGGCTCACAGCGCCATCTGGGTCACCTGGATTTTTCCGACTTCACGGCCGCCATCGAAGAGTTTGCCGACCAGGGCAAGACGCCGGTATTTGCCGCCATTGGCGACAAGCTCGCTGCCGCCATTGTGGTGGCCGACACCATCAAACCCACCAGCAGAGCGGTGATCGATGCACTGCACGGGCTGGGCCTGAAAGTGGCGATGATCTCGGGCGACAATCGCCGCACGGCTGAAGCCATTGCCCGGCAATTGGGCATTGATGAGGTGCGGGCCGAGGTGCTGCCGGCCGACAAGGTCGACACCATCAAGGCGCTGCGCCAGTTCGGCACCGTGGCCTTTGTCGGCGACGGGATCAATGACGCGCCGGCGCTGGCCGAGGCCGATATCGGCATTGCCGTGGGCACGGGCACCGATGCGGCCATTGAGAGCGCCGATGTGGTGCTGCTGGGCGGCGACCTTAAAGGCGTACTCGATGCCCTGGTGATCAGCCGGGCGACGATGAAGAACATCTGGGAAAACCTATTCTGGGCGTTCGGCTACAATGTGCTGCTCATTCCGGTGGCTGCCGGCGTGCTCTACCCGGCCTTTGGAATCCTGCTGTCGCCCATGTTGGGCGCGGGGGCCATGGCGATGTCGTCGATCCTGGTGGTCAGCAATGCGCAGCGCCTGCGCGGGGTGAAGGCGGTGACGCTATGAATATCGGGGAAGCCTCCAGCGCCACCGGCGTTTCGGCCAAGATGATCCGCTATTACGAAACCATTGGCCTCATTCGTCCGCCGCAACGCACCGACAGCAATTATCGGGTCTATGGCGCCGACGAGGTGCATGTCCTCCGCTTCATCAAACGGGCCCGCACGCTGGGCTTTTCGGTGGATGAAACCGCAATGCTGCTCAGCCTGTGGCAGGACAAATCCCGTGCCAGCGGCGAGGTCAAGGACGTTGCGGTCAGCCACATTGCGGCGCTCGAAACCAAGATCGACGAGCTGCAATCCATGGTGAAGACCCTCAAGCATCTGGCCCATTGCTGCAGCGGCAATGATCGCCCCGACTGCCCGATCCTGGACGATCTGGCGGGCGAACAACCCCTTTCGAAAGGACACTGACATGACTGACAAGACGATTTTCGCCGTCAACGACATGACCTGCGGCCACTGTGTCGGCACCGTGCGCAAGGCGCTGGAAGAGGCGCTGCCGGGGGCTGACATCGCCATTGATCTCGAAACGCACAAGGTCGAGTTCACCGGAGATCGGAAGACGGGCGAGCAGGCGATCCGCGAGGCGGGATATACGCCAGAAGCGGCTTAGCGATTTCCCAATCGACACCCTCCCCCTTGCGGGGAGGGATCAAGGGAGGGGGGCGGCTGACCCAGATATTCGGGCTCTCGCACCCCCACCCATCCTCCCCCGTAAAGGGGGAGGTGCTGCTCCGAGTTTGGGAAAGACATCGCTTCCGTCCAAAAAAACAGAGGGCGCCATGGGCGCCCTCTGCATGTCCGTTCTGGAGTTTGGGAGGTCAGAACGGGCTGTCCGGGAAGTAGAACTGCTCGGCGTTTTCCTGGGTGATCAGCGGCGAGCCGAGAATGTAGCTGCCGGTGACCGGACCGTTGGAGACGAAGTGATTCACCGTCACGTCCATGGCGGTGGCGATCTGGGCGGGCGGATACAGCACGTCCACCGGCACCAGTGGATCGCCATCCATCACGCCCTTGACGATTTCCTTCATCCCCGCGCCGCCGACCACGAACATCTCGCTCTCGCGGCCCGCCTGCTTGATGGCCTCGACCACGCCGAGGGTGATGTCATCATCCTGGGCCCAGACGCCGTCAATGTCGGGGAAGCGACTGAGGAAGTCCTGCATCACTTCGAAGCCGTCATCACGGTTCCAGTTGGCGAACTTGTTGTCGAGCACATTGATGCCCGAGCCCTCGATCTTGCCCATGAAGGCGTCGAAGCGTTCGGTGTCGAGCACGGTGGGGATACCGCGCAGGATGACGATATTGTCGCCATCGCCGAGGCGGGTCATCATGTATTCGGCCGAGACTTCACCCATTTCGGTGTTGTTGCCCGAGACATAGACGTCCTGGATGGACGGGTCGGTCAGGCCACGGTCGACCACGGTGATGAAGGCACCGGTTTCGGCAACGGCACGGACGGGCTCGGTCAGCGGCTCGGATTCAAACGGCAGCACCACGAGGGCGTCGATCTGATGCACCGAGACCAGATCTTCGAGATCGCTGGCCTGATCGGCCGGGCCGTCGGCGGTCACGATGATGATGTCGATATTGGGATTGGCGGCTTCGAGGCGCTTTTCGGCTTCAGCAGCGTGCCAGTTCAGGCCACCCATGAAGCCGTGCGTGGCGGCCGGAATGGAGACGCCGATCTTGATCTGATCCTGCGCGAACGCCGCGCCGGCCAGTGCGCTGGTGGCCAACAGGCCCAGTGCGATTGACTTCAAAGACATAGCTTAGTTCTCCCTGTGTTCTGGCGCGCTGATGGCGCCGGTTCTCCCGCCCGTTTCGGGCTCGGATTATTCGGCCTTCTTGCGTGCAGTGCGGAGCGAGCCGCGCTGCAGATAGACTGCCGCCACGATGATCACGCCCTGCACTGCCCCGTTGAGGTAGTTGGAGATGATCTCGGTGAGATTGAGAATGTTGCCGATCGCGGTCAGGATCAGCGCGCCGATCACCGTGCCGCCGACCCGGCCAAAGCCGCCCTTGAGCATGGTGCCACCGATGATCACCGCGGCTATGGCTTCGAGCTCCCAGAGCACGCCGGTGGCCGACGAGGCCGAACCCAGGCGCGGCACATAGATGATGGTGGCCAGCGAGACGCACAGGCCCTGCAGGATATAGGTGGCGGTCTTGACCCGATCGACCTTGATCGCCGAATAGCGCGCCACGTGCTCATTGGAGCCGATGGCCATGCAGTGGCGGCCAAAGGCAGTGCGGTTCATCAGCACCCAGCCAATGATGGCCACGAAGATGAAGACCCAGACCGGAATGGGGATGCGCAGGAAGCTGTCATAGTAGACCGGGCGGTAGATATCGCGCGCCCCGGTGGCCAGCGACAGCGTACCACCATCGGCGAAATAGGTGACCAGCGAACGATAGATGCCCATGGTGCCCAGCGTCACGATGAAGGCCTCGATCTTGGCCTTGGTGGTCAGAAAGCCATTGATGTAGCCGGCACCAATCCCCAGGATCAGCGAACAGCCAATGCCCAGCAGCACGGTCCAGATCGAGGCGCCCAGCATATCCACGGCGGTGTTCATGACGATGATCATGACCCCGGCAATGAAGGCAGCCATGGAGCCCACCGACAGATCGATGCCGCCGGCGGTGATGACGAAAGTGCCCCCCACCGCGATGATGCCGATAAAGGCCGAGCGGGTCAGGATATTGGTGATATTGCCTTCGTTGAGAAAGGCTGGATTGAGGCTGTAGCCCAGGATCACCAGCAGGATCAGCGCCAGCAGCGGCCCCAATGTCTTGAGGTCGATCTTAAAGCTTCTGCCTGGCTTTGCCGCCTCATGCGCTGATGCGCTCATCGTCCCCATCCTGCTTGATGCCTGCGGCGTACCGCATGATTTCTGCTTCGGTAATTTCGGCGCCCTCGAGCGTGCCGGCCAGGCGCCCCTCACGCATCACCAGCACGCGATGGCTGAGGCCGATCACCTCCTGCATCTCCGAGGAGATCAGGATGATCGATTTGCCCTCGGCTGCCAGCGCCGCGATGATGTGGTAGATTTGTTGCTTGGTGCCCACATCAATGCCGCGCGTCGGCTCATCCATGATGATGATCTCGGGCTCGGCCTCCATGGTCTTGCCCAGCATCAGCTTTTGCTGATTGCCACCCGACAGCTGGCCGACCTTGACCGATGCGTCGCGGGCCCGAATGTCGAAGCGGCGCACGGCACGCTCCAGCGCCCTGGCTTCGCTCTTGCCATCGAGAAAGCCATGCTTGAGATGCTTACTGAGCGTCAGCAGCGTCAGATTGGGTTCGAGGCCGACATCGAGCAACAGGCCACGACCCTTGCGGTCCTTGGTCATATAGGCGAGGCCCGCCGCGACCGACTGCGCCACTTCGGTGAAGTTCTGCGGCGTGCCGTTGACCTCAATGGCGCCCTGCTCGCGCGGGTTGAGCCCGACGACGGCTTCGGCGACCGCAGTGCGGCCCGACCCGATCAGCCCGGCAAAGCCAAGACTTTCGCCGCGCCGCAGCTCAAACGAGAAATTCTTGACGCCCGGCG
>NZ_JAUYGL010000071.1 GCF_030689745.1 Devosia sp. | reverse complement strand
GGATGCGCCGACATTGATGCTGTTTTTATTAAGTTCAAGATTATTTTGCATCTGCTGCATGAGCTGATCCAGTTGGGACTCATATCCCTTGAACCAGGGCTGGCGTTTCAAGTCATCGGCAGTTGCAAGCGAGCCGGTTGTCCAAGCGGAATTTGGGTGATGCTTCATCGCTTTCATTGCCGCCGTGATCAGTTGGACAATCGGGCTTTCGCTGTCAAGTTTTTCAGGAGCTTTGTTCTCAACCTCAGCCGCGTTTTCATAGGCGATTTGAGCACTGGCACGCCCTATCGCCCATTCTAACGATGACTTTTCTTCGCTGCTCACATTGTCCAATAAATGAATTCCGTTTTTAAATCCTTCTGCAAAGTTACTGGATGATGAGAGAAATGTCCCGGCTTTACTTGGGATATCCATCGCATACGCCACCTGTTGCCCCATTAAAATTTGAGCTAGAACTTGCTCATCTTTGGTGAACTGGCCTCCTTCGTTACTTCGAACTGCGTACAGCGAACGACGATCCAAACTCCCCAACAACTTATACAAGTCTTCCCCTTCTCGCTTATTAATGTCGAAGGGCTTGCCGCTGGCTTTCATGGCTGCATATTGGGAATCCATGCTGGCACGTGCATCGAGAGCCACTTGCCCGAAACTCTTCTGCCCACCTGTTACGGTCAGATCAGTTTTCGAGGCATTCATAGCCTGAGCAGTGAGCGTCACAACGACCCCCGTTGTCGGGGGCGCGGCGTTGTCGGCGGAAGCCGCCGTATTGCTCGCCAGTTGGTTTGCATCGGGCGCGACGGAATTGGCAACGGATCGCTGCGTAGCCAGATTTGACGTATTCGCGTAAGCGGATGTTACTGTCGAAATGACGGACATTTGAATTCTCCTTATGTTTTTACTCTACCCGATGCAGCACTTGGCTGGCTGCTCGCGAAATCGGAAGCAATCGGCCATGCCATCATTGCGCGGAAGCGCGCGGGTTGCTCGCCCTGCTGGTCAAATATTTTGAGAAGAATGTCTGACGGAGCTGTCCCTTTTGCCTTTTCCGAGCTGATCATGTCCCGCAATTGATTTTGGTAGTTGGCGGTTTGCTGGGTCACGTATGCTTTACTTTCCGCCGTCACGGGTTCCCCGCCCAAAAAACGACCGGGCTCTCCAGGCTTTGTCCCTGAACAATCGTATCCAACATCATGCCCTAAAGTGAAGTCGTGTTGAGCCCAAGATTCAACCTGCCCTGTCCACATGGGGTTTGATGGGTCACTCTGGATCATCAATTTGATCGCATTTCCTCCCGCAAATTTTTCAGCCATTGCTTGCTGAAAAGCATGGCTGCCACCAGCAGGAATAGATGATTGCTGCGTGGCGTTAGCAACGTTCTCCGCGAGCGCATCGCGTGCCGCTTGTGAAATCGTGGTGCTGCTGGCATTGGCCGCTGGTTCAGTCTGCGCAGTAGCAATTTTTGGTGCGCTGAATTTTCCGGTCGCGGCCAGAATCGACGACTGCATGGCGGCGATGATGTTTATGGTGGACATGTCATATCTCCTTGAAATTTTGTCACTACGATTTCACACTGCCGGACGCTGCATCCGGCTGGCTGCTCGCGAAATCGGCGGCAGTCGGCCATCCCATCATGGCGCGGAACCGTGCGGGTTGCTGCTCCTGAATATCCATTATCTTGATCCATATCTCACCCGCAGGCGTCCCTTTTGCCTTTTCCGATGTATACAGTTGGGTTGCCGCGTTCATGTAGCTGTGTACTTGCTTCTGTTGGTATGCCTGGCTTTCTGCCGTCACCGGCTCACCGCCCGTATAGTGTATTACGTCCTCCATCTTGGATAGATTTGCACTGGTCTTACCCCACGAAAGATCGATGCCCGCACCATTCCCCGTGCCAGGACTGAAATTTTTACTGGCCGCCTCGTCGAGAAATTTGGCATACAGAGAATTGTTCGGATCGCTCGCATACTGTGCACGGGCTTGATTCTTCCCTGCAAATCCTTCAGCCATATGTTGCATGAATCTCGCAGCAGCGCGCGGATCGTCGGAATAAGGAACGATTTTGTTTTCTTTGGCCACGAGGTCTTTTGCTGCTTGGGAAATAGTGGCGCTACTGTCATTGGCCGCGGGTTCCGGCTGAGCGGCAACAGTTTGCGAAGCGGCGGATTTGCCAGCCGTTGCCAGAATCGACGACCGCATGGCGGTGATGATGTTTACGGTGGACATGTCATATCTCCTTGAAATTATGTCCCTACGATTTCACACTGCCGGATGCCGCGCCAGTGGGAACAGTTAGGGTTTTTGAATTATGATTTAGCTACCTGCCCATCCCCATATAGATACTGAGGCGGTGTGCCGGGGGTATTGGTTGCAGCTTGGATACTTAATGGATCGGAAGCTGGCGGCCACATCATCATCGCTCGGAAGGCATCTGGCTGCTTGGCTTGCAAATCATATATATCGCTAATTAATTGACCCGGAGCTGTCCCTTTTGCCTTTTCCGTGTTGTACAGTTCAAGCACTTGATTCTGATAGATGGCATTTTGCTTTGTGAAATATGCCTGGCTTGCTACTGTTACTGGCGCACCACTTGCATAAATTGCGGGATCAGTAGCTTTGGCATCGATAGAAAGTAAACCACCGACTGGCGAGCCAGTCATTGAATTGTCATGGGCTAAATCATAAGCATATCTGGCTCCCCATGAGGGATCGCTAACAGCATTTGCTCGGTGTTGATTTTGCGCCCCCTGCGCTTGAGCTATTTGTTGCTCATAGCGCGAGTAAGTTGTGCCAGATGAGGAAATAGTAACGCTGCTGCTGGTATTGGCTTTAGACTGCGACGATGTAGCCGCAATTTGTTGGGCGGAGGATTTTCCAGTCGCTGCCTGAATCGACGACTGCATGGCGGCGATGATGTTTACGGTGGACATGTCATATCTCCTTGAAATTATGTCCCTACGATTTCACACTGCCAGATGCCGCGCCAGTGGGAACAGTTAGGGTTGTTTTTTTACAGTTGTCAATCGGGCTACGAGAAATGCGCAACCCATGACTACAAAGCAAAATATGCCGTATAAAGTCAGCTTTATATTGATTGGCATTTCCAATGGTTCCCATATTCTCAACCCATCATTTACTAGGAACACACTGACAAAAACGATGGCTATCGTGATTGTGAAGTATTTCTTTCCTTTTTTCTTGACCGAGAAAACAGACACAATTAACGCAACCAGTGAAATTAGCAACCCAAACACTGAGAAAACTCCAGGAACAATGCTAGGTGCAAGAGCGAATAACGCCAATGCGATTGCTAGCCAACCTGCCACCATGCTCATTTCAAAACCCTAACTACCACGCCACCCCCAACCAGTGGCATCAAGATAGTCTTGGGATTGTGAGTTCGTGAAATCAATCATCTTGACCAGGATCAGCAAGGGGTCTGTTCCATTTGCCTTCTCAGATTCATAGATTGCGAGCCGCTGCGCGTCGATTACCGAAGCCACTTTATCGAAGTTGTTTACATAGTCGTCACCTACGATTTGCCCTGTGGATGATAGCTTTCTTACACCCATCGCAACGTCACCGTTACCGCCAGGAACACCGGGTTGACCGCTAATATCGAAGAATATTGTGCTTGGTACGCTGGCCATACCATAGGCTATTTTTTCGGCGCTTGCGCTGTCAGAACTGGCCGACCTTATCAGTCTTTCCTGAGCGGGAGTTCTGGTCTGTGTCATATGGCTTTCGTCCGCGGCAAGTGCTTTGCCGGCACCGGATAGCGTTACCTGATCGGCATTTTTTGCCGTACCGGCAAGCAAGGACGCAGCCAACGCTGCTTGTTGAGTGGTGGATTTTCCAGTTGCGGCCAGAATCGACGACTGCGTGGCGGTTATGTTGTTTATGGTGGACATGTCATATCTCCTTGAAATTATGTCACTACGATTTCACACTGCCAGATGCCGCGCCAGGCTGGCTGCTCGGAAAATCGGCAGCTGTCGGCCACATCGACATTGCTCGGAAGCGCGCAGGTTGCTGCTCCTGTAAATCCAGCATCTTGATAAGAATGTCGCCCGGTGGTGTCTTCTGAGCCATTTCCGAGTTATACAATTGGAGCAATGCGCTCTGGTAGTTGCTTCCTTGCTGGGTGGCGTATGCCTGGCTCTCCGCCGTCACCGGCTCGCCGCTGGAATAACGCAGAATGCCGTCACCTCCCGATATCGTGCCTGTGATGTCGTAAAGCAGATCGGTATCTTTATTAAAAGTATGGTGCGCCATCTGGTCAGCCGTTTCTGCCCACATGGGGTTTGACGGGTCATTCGACATCATCGCGCGTTGCTGATTACGCCCCGCAAACCTTTCAGCCATGCCTTGTTCAAAACTAGCGCGGCTCATGGCGGCGGGTGAAATCGTGGCGCTGGTGGCATTGGCCTCAGG
>NZ_JAUYGL010000069.1 GCF_030689745.1 Devosia sp. | reverse complement strand
TGATGGCAGGTTCCACGATGACGCAGCCGCTGCGATCTCATCCGGGGAGGTGCTGTGCCCGTGACTGGTCATCCCTTGACTCTGACCGAGATGGGCGACGGCGTCACCGTCTCGGCTGACTCTGTCGAGGACGCCCGCCCAGCTTTGAGGCGCTGTCGGAAGGCGGCACCGTGCTCATGTCGTTCGAGCCGCAGCCATGGTCACAGGGCTTTGGCCTGACCAAGGACCGTTTCGGCGTGACCTGGGTCATCGACTCACCAGCCGCAGAGTGATCTGGCGGCCAGCGCTTTCGGGTGGGCAGCGGACGCAGATCGGCAAGCAACATCGCCGCAATCGGTGCCGTCGCCCATTCCGGCGACGGCGCCAGCGTGCTGCCAGCTAGGCCGCCAATGGTCATCGCCACTACCGATATGATCTGAAACGGCGCCTGTCACGACGCGACTTCATTGCCGGCTGCCGCCCACTCAGGCATGCCGTCTTCGAGGCGTCTGGCCTTGAAGCCCCGCAGCCGAAGTCGCGACACCGCCTCGAAGGACATGACGCAATAGGCCCCACGGCAATAGGCGACGATATCTTCGTCAGGATCGAGTGTGGAAAGGCGCGCGTCGAGTTCGCCAAGCGGCACGTTCAGGGCCCCGGGCACATGGCCGAGCGCGTATTCATCGGCCGGTCGGACGTCGAGCACGGTGACCATGCCCTCGCGCAGGCGGCCACTGAGCTCCTCGCGCGTTATCGGCTCCAGATTGTCACGCTGCTCGAAATAGCCCCGGACAATTTTGTCGACCTCGGCCAGGTTGTTCTCTGCCACCCGCTGGATAGCCTGCATGGCCGCCAGCACACTGGCATCGGCCAACCGGTAGACCACGAACTTGCCCTGGCGCGCCGCTGTGACCAGGCCAGCCCGGCGCATGGTCTGCAGATGCTGGGAGACATTGGCGATGGGCGCCCCCAGTTTTTCTGCCAGCAGATCGACACTGCGCGGCCCCTGGCCGAGTTGCTCGATCAGCTCAAGACGTTGCGGATGCCCCAGCGTCTTGGCGACCAGGGCGAACTGCTCGAACAGGGCCAGCTTGGGTGAGAGACTTGACATCAGGACATCACTCTATCATTCAATGGAACAATTGAATATAACAACCCGGATCAGTCCGCAAGGGTTGGTCTAACCGGAGTTCCAACATGATCCTGCGTCAGTTTCTGCACTTTGATCCGGTAGGCGCGTCCTACCTCCTGGGCTGCGGCGGCAAAGCGTCAGCGGCCGTGGTCGATCCCATCGGACCCATTGAACCCTATCTCGAAGCTGCTGCCGCCACGGGTATGAAGATACTCTACGTGATCGACACCCATATCCATGCCGACCACATCTCCCCGGGCCGTGCTCTGGCCGAGGCTAGCGGCGCCAGATACACCCTGTTTGCAGGCGCTAACACGAATTTTGATTTTTATGGCGTGAACGATGGCAGTGTTCTTGAGCTGGGAAATGTGTTGATCACCGTTATGCATACGCCGGGCCATACCCCTGAACATATCTCGCTGCTCGTCACGGACCGGAGTCGTGCCGAGGAACCCTGGTTCGTCTTGACCGGCCACACCTTGATGGTAGGCGACATGGGGCGAACCGAACTTGCCAGCAGCGCCGAAGACGGTGCCAGGGCGCTGTTTGCCAGCGTGGAACGTCTCAAGGCCTTGCCTGACCATTTGGAGGTGCTGCCTGGCGCTTTCTCCGGCTCGGTGTGTGGGCGCAGCCTCAGCGGCAAGCCGAGCTCGACCATCGGCTTTGAGAAGCGTTTCAACAAGGCGTTCCGCATTGCCGACGAGAGCGCGTTCGTGGCGCGAATGGTCGCCGACATCCCGCCCCCGCCGCCGGAAGCAGCCGCCAACCGGGCCCGCAATGCCGGGCTGGAGACCGCCGCATGAGCAAAGGAGCAGCATTTTCAGGTGACAATGTGGGCACGCTCACGCGCGGCATTCGCGAAAACCTGACGCAGTTTGTCCATCAGCTTCTCCAGGTCATGCTGGTGGGCTTTGCTCTGGGCATGATGCGAACGGTCGTGCCGGCCCTGGCCGAGGCCGAATTCGGCGTGGCCCGGGGCTCCTTCATCCTCCTGACCGCCTTCGTTGTCGCCTTCGGCATGGTCAAGGGCGTGCTGAACTTCGTTGCTGGCCGCCTGTCCGAGCGGATTGGGCGCAAGCGCGTCCTACTGCTCGGCTGGATCGCGGCGCTGCCTGTCCCGTTCATGATCTACTTCGCCCCCGACTGGAACTGGATCGTCGCGGCCACCGTGCTGCTGGGCATCAATCAGGGTCTGGCCTGGTCGATGACCCAGACCTCCAAGCTCGACATCACCCGCGCTGACCAGCGCGGGCTGACCATCGGCCTCAATGAATTTGCCGGTTATGTCGGCGTCGCCGTGGCAGGTATTGTCACCGGCTACGCCGCAACGGCGCTCGGCGCCCGGCTCGGACTGCTGATCTTCGGACTTGCCGTGGTGATCACGGCTCTGGTGCTGACCATGGTCTGGGTTCGCGATACCCTGCCATGGGCCAAGGCAGAGGCGGCCACCCATGCCACAGCCAAGGCTGGTGCCAGTGCCTATCGTCCGCGCTATCCAACCAACATCTCCGACAATCCCACGACCTGGGAGGTGTTCACGCTGATGTCCTGGCGCGACCGGCGCATGGCCGCGATCAGCCAGGCCGGGCTGGTCGAGAAGTTTGTCGATGCGCTGGTCTGGGTCATCTTCCCGGTGTTCCTGTTCCAGCAGGGCATGGACCTTGCCTCCATCGGCTGGATCGTCGGCGCCTATGGTTTCGTCTGGGGTGGTTCGCAGCTTTTCACCGGGCGGCTTTCCGATCACGTTGGACGTCACTGGCCCAATGTGCTGGGCATGTGGATTTCTGGTCTCGGTGTCGGCATGGTGGTGATGGGCAGTGGCGTGTGGTGGTGGGCCGCATCGGCCGCCATAGCTGGTTTTGGCATGGCGCTGCTTTATCCCAACCTGTCGGCGGCAGTGGCCGACATAGCACCGCCCAGCTGGCGCGGTTCGGCCATTGGCATCTATCGGTTCTGGCGTGATCTTGGATACGGCATTGGCGCGCTCGGGCTTGGCCTGGTTGCCCATTTCAGCGGGGCTCTTGAGGCGACGTTCTGGTTCGTTGCCCTTTCAATGATGCTCTCGGGCCTGGTGTTGTGGGTATTCGGCGAGGAGACCCATCCCCGGCTCAACCCGGCAGATGCGCCTTCACATCCTCCTGGCCGATAGCAGCCGAGGCGATCAGCATGGTTGATATGGAAACGTGGTCCGCGATGACGTCGGTAGCTTCCGGTCAACGACGATCTTTCGTCCGCAATCCTGCGTCCTTCTGAAGGGCCCCGCAAAAAACCTATCCCCGCCCCCCAAAGCCGCCCGCATACTTGTCCCGTTCCCGCCAACACGCGGCCCTGACGCAGGGCTGGGCGGGAAGACCGTGGGAGAGGGGCGCCTTTCCAGTGAGGATGGAAATTCGGCAGCCGGGCCTGCAATACTGGTACCGCCTGAACCGGACCTCGCCAAAGAAGCGGATCGTAATGGGCGGCCCTTGGTCCGTTCTATGTCGACAGTTTTTGGTCCAATGGCCGCCCATTACCCGTTTAACCGTAAGCTGAAAGGCCGGGCGACGCTTTGGCGCGAACAGATTTTCTTCATCGTTCGCAAACGACGCACAGTTACATTCCTGTGTCTACTTGTCCGGCCGCACGCCCTGCCCTATGTTCATGCTTGCGGGACCACGGGTTCCGCATTGTTCTCAGGGCGGGGTGCGATTCCCCACCGGCGGTAAAGGCAGCGATGCCAAGCCCGCGAGCGCTTTTGGACCTGGTCCGAAAGGTCAGCAGATCCGGTGTAACTCCGGA
>NZ_JAUYGL010000064.1 GCF_030689745.1 Devosia sp. | reverse complement strand
AGCATCAGGCGCGTGGCGTGATCAACGCCTATGCCCGTCAGGGCATGACCCTGACCCAGACGCTGCAGCGCAAGGAATGGACCACGCTGATGCTGGAAATGAAGTAGCACGCCATTCGATTTCTCGCCCCCGAGAGGGTTTACCGGTTAGCAGATTGTTAACCATTCAGCGTCGCCGAACGGGCATTGACGGCCTGGGCGTGAGCGCTCGCCACACCGCCCACCGCATGTGACCCTCGGGGCTTGACCCCGAGAGGTGACGGCCGGTGTTGTGGCTCCGGAATGGGTAGCGCCATAGCCAAGCGAGCCGACAGATCCCAGACAAGCAAAATCCCCGAAGCAGGCCCCGGGGATCGACATATTCTGCGATGAAGTCTTGCGGCCTTATGGGCGCTTGGTGAAGGCGCCAATCAGCTGATGCTGCATGCGATAGCTGACCTGGCGGTTCGATTCGCGACCACGGGCATCGATTACCGAACCCAGTGTCTTGCGAAAATCGTTCATGCTCTCAGTCATCGTCATCTCCATGCACTTGGACGCGTGGTCTGTTGCCATCGTCCTGAACTGTCTAGGCCAAACCGAGCGTTTCCGTTAGACCCATATCGGCACAGCAGCCCTGCAAGTTTGGCAGGACCGATTACCGCTTTGTTAACGGACGGTTGGTCTTGCCATAGGTGCGCTCAAACTCGGCGACATAGCGCTTTGCGGTGAGTTCGCGACCGGCGATCATTGCATCTACTGCGCGGGCGAAGAAATTCTTCTCATTGGCCATGGTTGCTCTCCTGTGTTGTGACACTAAGGTAGGCCTTCTCCTGCGATATGCTATGGCCTGATCGGTCAGGTCAGCCATGAGCCCAGCGCACCTCCCCGTCCAAGGACACCGTTCTATGACCCTCGCCGCCTTCCCGCCCGCCCTGTTCCAGAGCTTTGAGGAAAAGGCCGATCCCGCCAATGTCGCCCCCCGTCTGGCGGCCCTGCGGCACGCCATGGCCAAGGCCGGGGTCGATGCGTTTCTGGTTCCCCGCGCCGATGCCCATCGTGGAGAGTCGGTGCCGCCGGGCGACGCGCGGCTGGCCTATCTCACCGGCTTCACCGGCTCGGCCGGTTTCGCCATTGTCGGTCCCGACAGCGCCGGGCTGTTTGTCGATAGCCGCTACACCCTGCAGGCGCCGACCCAGACCGATACCGCGCTGGTCTCGGTGCGGGCCTGGGGGCAAGGCGGCTATGGCACCGAACTGGCCGATTTCGTGCCCAAGGGCGGCACGCTGGCCTATGATCCCTGGCTGCACACGCCCGGCGAAGTGCGCAACCTGACCCGCCAGCTTGCCGATCACTGCAAAGTGGTGCCCCATGCCAATCTGGTCGACACCATCTGGGCGGACCGCCCCGGCGCTCCAGTCAGTGCCATCGAGTTTCTCGGCCACAACCGCGCCGGCCAGACCGCAGGCGACAAGATCAGCGCCATCCAGACCAGTCTGCGCTCTGACAAGGCCGATGCCGCGGTGCTGACCCTGCCCGAATCGATCTGCTGGCTGCTCAACATGCGCGGCCGCGACGTGCCCAATACCCCCTTTGTACTGGGCTTTGCCATCGTGCCGCAGACCGGTCAGCCGACGCTCTATCTCGATCCGGCCAGGATCACCGATGAACTCACCACTGCCCTCACGGACGTCGCCAAAATCGCCAGCACGGCCAGCTTCACCACCGATCTGGCGGCACTCGGCGCAGCCGATAAAGCGGTGCTGATCGATCCCGCGAGCGTGCCCCAGGCCATCGCCACCACCTTGACCGACGCTGGCGCCCGGCTGATCGAAAAGGCCGACCCTGTGCTGCTGCCAAAGGCCAGGAAGAACGAGGCCGAACTGGCCGGCATGCGCGAAGCGCACACGCTGGACGGCGTCGCACTGGCCAAATTCCTCGCCTGGTTTGACGCCAATGCCCCACAGGGCGAACTGACCGAAATCGGTATCGTCACCGCTCTTGAAGCCTTCCG
This sequence comes from Devosia sp., assembly GCF_030689745.1. Taxonomy (GTDB): domain Bacteria; phylum Pseudomonadota; class Alphaproteobacteria; order Rhizobiales; family Devosiaceae; genus Devosia; species Devosia alba. The sequence goes on along the minus strand of NZ_JAUYGL010000064.1, from coordinate 16,201 downwards.
GCGCCAGGAGGAGAGCTGCGTTGACGCCAGTTTTGACACCATTTCCGGCGCCGGCCCCAATGGCGCCATTGTGCATTACCGGGTGACAACCAAGACTGATCGTACCCTCAGGCCCGGCGAACTCATGCTGCTCGATAGCGGCGCGCAATATCTCTCGGGCACCACCGATATCACCCGGACCCTCTCGACCGGTTCATCCACCCCCGAGCAGCGCGACCGCTTCACCCGCGTGCTCAAGGGCATGATCGCCATCTCCACCGCACGCTTCCCCCAGGGCACCAGCGGCGCCCAGCTTGATGTTCTGGCGCGCCAGTTCCTCTGGCAGGATGGCGTCACCTATAGTCACGGCACCGGCCACGGCGTGGGCGCCTATCTGGGCGTCCACGAGGGCCCCATCGGCATTTCGTCGCGCTACCCCACCCCGCTTGAGGAGGGCAATGTGCTTTCCAACGAGCCCGGCTATTACAAGGCTGGCGAATACGGCATCCGCATCGAAAATCTGATCACGGTGCGCGCGAGCACCGATTTCCCCGACTATCTGGAATTCGAAACCCTCACCCTGGCCCCTATCGACACCCGGTTGATCGAACCCGCCCTGCTCAGCCCGGCCGAACGGAACTGGCTCAATGCGTATCATCAGCGGGTGTACGACGAGATCGGCCCCAAGCTCGACGGCCCGGTGCGGGCATGGCTCAAGGCGGCCACGGCAGCGCTTTAGAATCCGAGCGGATCATAGGTCAGCGCCCAGCTCAGCAGCCAGTGGTCATCGGGGCCCAGGGCGGCGACATCGTCGACCTTCCAGCCATCCGCCTCGCGCACCGTGGCAATGGCCAGCAGGCGGGGATGGTCGAAATTGTGGTAGCTGACATTGATGACGGCGCGGTCGCCACTGATGGTGGCCTCGCCGACGCTGAGGTCAAACAGTAGCGCGCTGGCATCGGGCAGGAACGGGTTGAACATCTGCGCCGCCACGAAGGGCGCGCCCGTGACGGCGGCATCGTCGGCAAAGACGTTGTTTTCCACCGCCTGCTCGTAGATTCCCTGAAGACGCTGCGAATAAAAGCTGTTGGGGGCGCTGGCATGCGCCCCCGGCTGGTATTCGGCATAGATGGCGCTCACCAGCGCCTTGGGATCGCCATAGCGCTCGGCGCCCAGCGCCGGGCCGCTCAGCAGCAGCCCCGCCAGCACCAGCATTGCTCCAGTCTGTTGCATGCCCCGTCTCCCTACATGATGGCAAAACGCTAGTGCCCGGCCATGGCGCGACTGTGATCGTGCCATGGCCAAACTGCGGCAGGCGATTACCATTTGGCAATCTGGCAGGCTCAGTTGCCGGCAGCGGCAGCAAAGATCTCGCTCAGGCGATACTGGTTTTCCGGATTGCTGGAGACCACGTCGTCGATCTTCCAGCCATTTTCGTTCACCAGTTCAAAGGTGAGGCTGCGCGGCTCGCCGAAATTGCGGAAGCTGACATCCACAATCGCCGCAGCGCCGACAATGGTGGGCGTGCCGATCTGCAATTCGGTGAGATCAAAATCCTGGCCGTCGACATAGGGATCGAAACTGATGGCGCCCATTTCCCCCGGCGGGGTGATTTCGGCGTCATTGTCATGGAGCGCCTGCAGAGCCGCTGAGCGGAAAGGGGCTTCATCGTCGTAGAACTCGCCGGTAAAATAGGGGGCATAGAAGGCCTCGAGCAGGGCCTCTGGAGTGTCATAGGGCTGGGCTGCAGCCAGACCGGTCAGGGCCAGCACCATTCCGGCAATAAGGGCAACAAGACGCATTCGTCATCTCCGGGTGGTCGGCCTAAGTGAGGCCTGTCGCAACAGACACAGCCAAATGGGGAAGGTTTGACAGGGCGGCGTGTCGCCAGCCGCCCCGGCAGTAAACTCAGTTGAACCAGAAGGCGTAGTTGGGGAACGCGTCGCCAAACGCCGCATTGCCCGCAGCAAAGCTCTCCGCATCGGCAATCGGGCCGTCCTTGAGAAACGGCAGGGCGTCCTGTCCGGCCAGCAACATCACCAGATCGGTGCGCTCGGCACTGTCGAAATAAGCCTTGAGATCAAAGCCTTGGGCAAAGCGCCAATGCGGGATCAGCAATTGCCCATCGATGATCTGGTCGAGTACGTCGAGCGTCTCGCGCCAGGCGGCAACGCCCGCCGCCGTCACCGGCATGCCATCGAGCAGGTTGGTCTGGTCCGGATTGGGAATGACCTCGCGGTCATCATCGGTCTCGGCCAGGATCAGCTCCCAGTTGCGCCGCGACAGCGCCGTGACCTGCTTGAGCTGATCGGGAATGCTGGCCAGCAGGGCTTTGTCGATCACCGGGAAATTCAGCGTGTGAATGCCCGCAATGATATCGGCGATCGACGCATCGCTGTCGGGATCCATGACCAGGCTGCCCACCCCATCCATGCCTTGCATGGGCAGACCGGCCTGGGGAAATACCCGATGCAGATAGGCGTTGAAGAAATCCTCGAAATCATGGGCCATCAGCCAGTCCAGCTGTGCGCCCACCAGTTTGGTGTAACCGGCCAGCCAGATGGCATCGGCCGGATCAAAGCCGAGCGTGCCATCCTGCACCGGCGGCCCCTTGCGCTTGGTCTTGCCCATGGGCGCGATGGCTGTGTCCGGTACAAAATCCTGACCGAGCAGGGGCAACAGCACCGTGGCCAGGGTTTCTTCCGGCGCGGTGGTGCCATCGCCATTGAAGTCGAGCGTGGCCTTGAGCAGGTCGATTGGCAGCACATAATCGGCACCATCGGCGCCACCACAGACGAACGCCGCCTGGGCCGCTGCGAGGTCGCTGCGGAAATCGGCCAGCACGGCGCGCAAGGCCGGATAGCGCAACGCTTCGGGCGCCGGATTGAGCACTACCGGCGGCTCTGCCTCGCCGATGCCCAGCAGCATTGCCGCCGCCGGCGTGTCGGGCGCCGTACCGCCATAGCGGTAGAAATCCTGCGCCAGCCCTTCCAGCGCCCCTGCCAGACCCAGCATGGCCCAGCCAAAGCAGGCCTCGGGCTCGCCCGCGTCCTTGCCAGCGGCCAGCGCCGCCTGCCCCGCGCCGATGCTGCCCGCATAAAGATGGCTCGCCAGCAACTCGCCCGTCTCACTGGCCTGCACCGTCACCGGCAGCAACACGGCTGCTGCCAAAACACCCAATAATCGCATCCCGTTCTCCCTGACGGCGTCTGGGCGCTTAGCCGACGCGCTCGAACCATTCATCTTCGCTGATCACCTCGACACCGAGCTCCTCAGCCTTTTTCAGCTTGGACCCGGCGCCGGGCCCCGCCACCAGAATATCGGTGGCCGCCGAGATCGACCCGGCCACCTTGGCGCCCAGCCGTTCGGCCATCGCCTTGGCCTCCGAGCGGGTCATCCGCTCCAGCGAGCCGGTGAAAACCACCGTCTTGCCTGCCACCGCACTATCGGCAGCAATTGTGACCACATAAGGCTTGGGCCGCACCTGGGCCAGCAGATCGTCCAGTGCCTCAATGTTGCGGTCATTGGCGAAAAACGCCATCACCGATGAGCGTACCGTATCGCCAATGCCGTTGATCTGGGGAAAGACGGCGTGCTTGTCGCCCTCGGCATGCGCTGCCGCCGAGGCGGTGTCGCGAAAGGCCTCCATGGTGGTGAAGGTCTTGGCCAGCAGCGCCGCCGTGGTCTCTCCGACATGGCGGATACCCAGCGCGTAGATGAAGCGATCCAGCTCCGGTTCCCGCCGGGCCTCGATCGCGTCAAACAGCTTCCTGACCGAAGTGGCGCCAAAGCCGTCCACATCCTTGAGCTTTTTCACCGACCGCTCGTCGCGGGCCTTCAGCGTGAAGATATCGGCCGGTCGGGCGATGCGCCCCTCCTCGTAGAACTGGGTCACCTGCCGGTCGCCCAACCCGTCGATATCCATGGCGTCGCGCGCCACGAAATGCTTGAGCTTTTCGATTGCCTGGGCCGGACAGACCAGCTCGCCGGTGCAACGGCGCTTGGAATCCACCTTGCCGGTCTTCTCATTGACCTCGCGAATGGCTGCCGAGCCACACACCGGGCAGGTTTCGGGGAACACGAAGGGTTTGGCATCGGCGGGGCGCTTGTCCAGCACCACATCAACGATCTGCGGAATGACGTCGCCAGCCCGCTGGACGATGACGGTGTCGCCAATGCGCAGATCGACGCCATTGCGGATCGGCGCGCCATCATTGCCCACCCCCTTGATGTAATCCTCATTGTGCAGCGTGGCATTCTCCACCACCACCCCGCCCACCGTCACCGGCGCCAGCCGCGCCACCGGCGTCAGCGCCCCAGTGCGGCCGACCTGAATGTCGATACCGGTCAAAATCGTGGTGGCCTGCTCGGCCGGAAATTTATGGGCAATCGCCCAGCGCGGCGCCCGGGCGACGAAGCCCCAGCGCTGCTGCAGCGCCAGATCGTCGAGCTTGTAGACCACGCCATCAATGTCATAGCCCAGCGTGGCGCGCTGCGCCTCGATGGCACGATAATGCGCCAGCAGCGTCTCAATGCTGTCGGTGCGGATCATCAGCGGCGTGGTGACAAACCCCCATTGCTTGAATTTCTCCACCGCTTCGCCCTGGGTCGCTGCCGGCGGTTGCGGCTGGCCTGCTGCATTCTCCGAAATTCCCCACGCGTAAGCGAAGAAGTTCAAATTCCGGCTGGCGGTAATCTCGGGGTTTTTCTGCCGCAGCGAACCGGCCGCAGTATTGCGCGGATTGACGTAATCCTGCCCGCCAAACTTGGCCGACTGCGCCTTGAGCCGCTGGAATTCGGCGTGGCTCATATAGACCTCGCCGCGAATTTCGATTACCGCGGGCCAGCCCGAGCCGTTGAGCTTTTTGGGGATGTCCTTGATGGTCTTGAGGTTTTCAGTGATGTCCTCGCCTTCAGTGCCATCGCCGCGCGTGGCGCCGCGCACGAAGACCCCATGCTCATAACGGAGCGAGGCCGAGAGGCCATCAATCTTCGGCTCGGCGGTGAAATAGAGCTTGAACTCTGGATCGCGGGAAAAGTCCCTCTCGAAGAACTTCCGCCCCCGCGCCACGAAATCAGCGACGTCGGCGTCATCGAACGCATTGCCCAGGCTGAGCATGGGGACGCCGTGCCGGACCTTGGCAAAGCCCTCGGCCGGAGCAGCGCCCACGGCCGCCGATGGGCCGTCCGGCAGCACCAGCGCCGGAAACCGCTGCTCGATCGCCTCATTGCGGCGACGCAGCGCGTCATAATCGGCATCGCTGATCTCGGGCGCATCTTTCTGGTGATAGGCGATATCGGCCTCGGCCATGGCCGCCGCCAGCCGCTCCAGCTCGACCCGGGCCTCGGGTGCGCTGAGGGTATCGACGGGTTTGTTGGACAGGTCGGTCATCGGGATACTCAGGAAGCAGAACATTGTAACAGTTTGAGGAGCATACCCCCACCTCGCCTCCCCCTGAAGGGGGAGGAATTCGGGCCGTGGGTCTGGCACCATCCCGCCCCACACCCGATCCATCCCTCCCCCTTCAGGGAGAGGTTAGGTGGGGGCTACCCCACTTCACTCAGCAGCTTGCTTGCCGCCGCACGCGCCTCGTCGGTGACCTGCGCCCCGGCCAGCATGCGGGCCACCTCTTCCTGGCGGGCGGCGCTGTCGAGCGGCTTGACGTGGGTGCGCATGAAGGCGCCTTCCTTGACCATCTGTTTTTCGATCAGCAGATGGCGCTGGGCGCGAGCGGCCACCTGCGGCGCGTGGGTAACGGCCAGCACCTGCACCTTGCCGGCCAGCCGCGCCAGGCGGCGGCCAATGGCATCGGCCACCGCGCCGCCCACCCCGGTGTCGATTTCGTCAAAGATCAGCACCGGCGCCGAGCCCCGGTCAGCCAGCACCACCTTGAGCGCCAACAGGAACCGGCTGAGCTCGCCGCCCGAAGCCACCTTGAGCAAGGGACCGGCGGCAGTGCCCGGATTGGTCTGCACGTGAAAGGCGATCTGGTCAAAGCCGGTGGCGGCAATGCGGCTGGTATCGATCTGGTGGTCGACGATGAACTTTGCCGCGCCCAGCTTGAGCTCGGGCAATTCCACCCCGACCGCCTGGCCCAGCGCCTTGGCGGCCTTGGCGCGGCCGGCGCTCAGCGTTTCGGCCAGCGCGCGATAGCGCGCCAGCGCCTTGGCCTGCGCCGCTTCCAGCGCCACCAGCCGTGCTTCGCCACTCTGCAGGGATTCGAGGTCGGCGCTGTATTTGGCCAGCACGTCGGCCAGTCCGTCACAGCTGGTCTGGTGCTTGCGGGCCAGCGCACGCAGCGCGAACAGCCGCTCCTCGACATCTTCAAGCTCGGCCGGATCATAGGCCATCTCGCGCTTCAGCGCTTCGAGCGTGTCGCTGGTGTGATCAAGGCTGGTCAGCGCGGTGTCGATGCTGTCGACAATCGGCTGGAACAGGCTGGCGCCGCCATCGATCTTGCGCATCAGCCGCCGCATCAGGCTGGCCAGCGCCGGGGCCGGCGCGCTGGGGCCGTTGAGCATCTCGTCGATCTCGCCGACATCGGATGCCGAACGCTCCACCTGCTGCAAATGCGTGCGCCGCGCCGCCAGCTCATCCTCTTCGCCGGGCTGCGGCTTGATCTTGGACAGTTCATCCACCGTATGGCGGGCATAGTCCTCGGCGGCCAGTGCCTCGGCGACCTGTGCCTGTTGCTCGGCCACGGCTGCGCTGGCCTCGCTGAGTGCCTCCCAGGCATCGCGCAGTTGCACCACGCCGGCCTCCAGCTCGCCAAACGCATCCAGCGCGGCGCGATGGGTCGCGGCATCGACCAAAGCGCGATCATCGTGCTGGCCGTGAATTTCCACGATCTGGCTGCCGACACGCTGCAGCAGTGCCGCCGACACCGGCTGGTCATTGATAAAGGCGCGGGTGCGGCCATCGGCGAACTGCACGCGGCGCAGAATGATATCCTCGTCATCGGGGATGGCATTGTCGCGCAGGGCTGCGCGGGCCGGATGATCGGCCGCAAGTTGCAGCACCGCCACCACCTGCCCGCTCTGCTGGCCGCTGCGCACCAGTGACGCGTCACCACGCCCGCCCAGCGCCAGCGTCAAGGCATCGAGCAGAATGGATTTGCCGGCCCCGGTCTCCCCCGTCAGCACGGTCATGCCGCCGTCAAGGGCCAGATCAAGCTGGTCGATCAGGACGATGTTGCGAACCGAGAGCGCGTTCAGCATGCGCAGTTACATCCCAGATTGCGTGAGGGGTAGCGCCTGCCAACCCGTTACACCGCACGTTACCATCCCGGCAGCCCTCCCGCGAAACCACGAATCGCGCTTTCGCACAGGAAGGCGATGGCCGCGGGTCCGCCGGTGATGCCGGGTCCGTTGCGTTCCACAAACGAACTGGGGCGCATCATAGCGCCCCAGAACAAACTAGCAACAAAATCTTGCAGCGGCTACTTGCGCAGCCCGGCCATCCAGCTGCCACTATTGACGGTCGGCGCCAGACCCTGCTTGCCCAGCAAGGCAAACGCCTTCTGGTACCAGCTGCTGTTCGGGTAATTGTGACCCAGCACGGCAGCCGACGTCATGGCCTCATTGGTCAGGCCCAGCAGCAGATAGGCTTCGGTCAGGCGGTACAGCGCCTCCTCGATATGGGTCGAGGTCTGCCAGGTCTCCACCACGACGCGGAAGCGGTTGATCGCTGCGGTGTACTGACCATTGCCCAGATAGTAGCGTCCCACCGACATTTCCTTGCCGGCCAGCTGGTCATAGGCCACCAGCAGCTTTTCCCTGGCGTCCTCGGCGTAGTCGGATTTGGGATAGTTGGAAATCAGCAGCCGATAGGTATCGATCGCATCGGCCGAAAGTTGCTGGTCGCGGGTGATGTCCTTGATCTGGGCAAAGTAGGAATTTGCCTTGAGATACATCACATAGGGCGCGTCCTTGCCATTGGGGTACACCGCCAGATAGCGGTCAGCGGCCAGAATGGCGTCATCAAGCTTGTTGGCGCGGTAATTGGCGAACACCTGCATCAGCTTGGATTTTTCCGTCAGCGGATCGCGCGGATGCTGCCGGTCCAATTGCTGCAAGGACTTGATGGCGGTGGCGTAATATTGCCGGTCCATATCGTCCAGCGCCTTCTGGTACAGCGTCTGGGCCGGAATGATCGGCTCATCCTTGACCTTGCTGGGCCCGAACAGCGAGCAGCCAGCCAGCACAACCGCGACCAGCGCAATCGTCAGGAACCGGGCGGCCCGGCTGGTGAAACCACCGAAAACATCAACTGTCACGAACTGCCCCGTCTTTCATAGGAAAACCGCACTGCTTGCGGCCTATTGAGAAATTGGATCAAAACTGTGGCGCGCGGCGCCGCTGTCGAGCCTAGCGCACGGACCGCAAATAGTGATTGACCGCCAAACCTTCGGGCTGCTCATCAAATGCCTGAAACTCGAGCGGCAGATCTTCTGCGTCCACTATCTCATAATTGGCCTCACTGGAGAAGAGACCGGCCAACACATGCGCGTTCAAACCGTGACCGCCCTTGTAGGAGCGGAACCGGCCCCAGATCGGCAGGCCACCCAGCGACAGATCGCCAATGGCATCCAGCAGCTTGTGCCGCACAAACTCGTCCTCGTAGCGCAGCCCACCGGGGTTGAGCACACGATTCTCGTGCACGGTGATGGAATTGTCCAGGCTCGAGCCCAGCGCGTAGCCGGCCTGACGCAGGATCTTGGCGTCACGGGCAAAGCCAAAGGTGCGGGCGCGCGACACATCGTCGTAATAGCGACGCGGCGTCCAGTCGAAGATCATGCGCTGGCGACCGATGACCTTGCTGTCAAAGTCGATTTCAAGATCGAGCGAGCGGCCATTATAGGGTTCGAGCGCCGCAAAGGCGTCATTGTTGCGTACCGTCACGGCCCGCATGATTTTGAGGAATTTGCGCTGCGCCGGCTGAATTTCCAGGCCCACCTTGAGGATGGCCTCGGCATAGGGGCGCGCACTGCCATCCAGAATGGGGCATTCGCTGCCATCAATGGTAATCAGCGCATTGTCGACGCCCATGCCGCTGAGCGCCGAGGTCACATGTTCAATGGTGGCGACGCTGACGCTGTCGCCCAGATCAAGCGTGGTGCAAAGCGTGGTGCGGCTGACCCGCGAAAAATGCACCTTGACCGGCGCCGTTGTGGTGCCGTTTTCGAGCGTGCGGCTAATGACATAACCACTATCGGCCGGCGCCGGCCCGATCGTCAGATTGACCGGTTGCCCGCTGTGCACCCCGTAGCCAGAGAAGTCGATGGCGGCCGCGAGGGTACGCTGGCGCGTATTCAATTTCTGCATACTCGAAATACTCCGACCCCAGCCCGTTCGCCCGTGGTTTGTACTAGCCAAAAAAAACTCGGTGCGAAAGCCGCACCGAGCAATGTTTCAGTATCTGTGCCCAGCCAATTAACCGTGCTTGCGCAGGAATGCCGGAATCTCGAGGCTCTCTTTCTGCGGCGCCGGGGACGGCTGGCGACCATGCGCATCGAGGCCGCCATGGGCACCTTCGGCTGGCGCGGCAACGCGGGAAGTCCTTGTGCCGCCTGCCTCTATGGCGCTACGGGCAGCATTGTCATCAGCGGCGAACTGCGGCGCCTCCTGCCTGTCAGCCACATGAGGCTGACCCAGATTCAGGCCAACATTGGAGGCCAAACGCTTGAAGAGAGCCCGTGCATTGCGCGGCTCGGCATCCACACGTTCCGCTGCGTCCTGTGTCCGCCGCGCAACAGCAGGCAGTTCCTCGGTGCGCGGCATACGGCGCTGACCCTCGGGACGGACGGCATGGGAAGGCACATAAGCGCTGGGTACAGGTGAGTCGTCAGCCATGGTCAGCTCGTCATCGTCCTGCGGTGCCACAGACGCTGCCGGGATATAGGGCTCGACCATGACGCCATCATCGTCCTGAACCGACGCGCTTGGCGTGAAGGTTTCAAACGAGAAGGCTTCGGCAACGGCCGATTCGACCTGCTGCTCGATCTGCTCGGTCACCGCAGTTGGCGAGACGACAGCAGCACGCGCAATGCTGGGCTGGCTCGGCTCGACGGGCACATGGCGGCGCACTTCCAGTGGCGTACGCGAAGCATGCGGCTTGGCGGGCTCGAGCGCCTGCACCATGGTGGCGTCGGTGCCAGTGGCGACAACGGAGACGCGGATCGTGCCGGTCAGGCTCGGATCATAGGTGGCGCCCAGGATGATATTGCAATCGGGATCGACTTCCTCGCGGATACGGCTGGCCGCTTCGTCGACTTCGTACAGGGTCAGGTCAGGGCCGCCGGTGATGGAGATCAGCAGGCCCCGTGCGCCCTGCATCGACACATCATCGAGCAACGGATTGGCAATGGCAGCTTCGGCAGCGTGGCGCGCCCGGTCTTCGCCCGATGCTTCGCCGGTACCCATCATCGCCTTGCCCATGCCGCGCATCACGGCGCGCACGTCTGCGAAGTCGAGATTGATCAGGCCTTCCTTGACCATCAGATCGGTAATGCAGGCGACGCCGGAGAACAGCACCTGGTCGGCCATCGCGAATGCGTCGGCAAAGGTGGTCTTCTCATTGGCGACCCGGAACAGGTTCTGGTTCGGGATGACGATCAGCGTATCGACATGGCGATGCAGCTCATCAATGCCATCATCGGCCAGACGCGTCCGCCGGTTGCCTTCGAAATTGAACGGCTTGGTGACCACGCCAACGGTCAGAATGCCTTGTTCGCGCGCTGCCCGAGCCACAACGGGCGCAGCGCCGGTACCGGTACCACCGCCCATGCCGCAGGTGATGAACACCATGTGCGAGCCGGAAAGGTGATCATTGATCTCGTCCCAGCTCTCTTCGGCGGCCGCGCGGCCAACTTCGGGGTGCGAGCCAGCGCCCAGACCCTCGGTAACGCCGACGCCGAGCTGGATGATGCGCTGCGCCTTGGACAGGGCCAGGGCCTGCGCATCGGTATTGGCGACGACGAAATCTACGCCATCAAGCCCGGATTCAATCATGTTGTTGACGGCATTGCCGCCACCACCGCCAACACCGAATACGGTGATGCGAGGCTTGAGCTCCTGGATATCGGGGATGGTGAGGTTGATAGTCATGAAGGGCCTCATAGTGGCGTGGTTGGTAAAGATTTACCCTCCCAAACGTTAACCGGCCCCTAACAATTGTCTCACCAGTGTTAACGTGATCGCAAAATGCGACTCCAATCGGTTACCGATTGAGCCGCCATTAACCAAACGGGTCCGCAGCCACAGAGGATGTCGAATGGGCCGCGATTGGCTCGTCGTGGCTGTGTGACCGATACCCAGGCATCGGGCCTGGCGGCAGCACGGAGAAAGACCATGACCAAAATCATGCCTTGCCTGTGGTTCGATGAGCGCATTGACGAGGCGATCACGTTTTACACCAGCACTTTCAAGTCGGCGAAGGTGCTCGAAATTACCCATCAGGACCCTGATGGGCCCGCCTTTACCGCCATCATCGAGCTGGAAGGGCACAAATTCATGCTGCTCAATGGCGGCCCCGACTGGCGCTATCCATTCACCGAGGCGGTCAGCTTCATGATCGACTGCGCCGACCAGGCCGAGATCGACTATTTCTGGAGCAGCTTCGTCGACAATGGTGGCGAGGAAAGCATGTGCGGCTGGTGCAAGGACCGCTTTGGCCTTTCCTGGCAGGTCGTGCCCAGACAGATGTATGACACCGTTCTTGGCCCCGACAAGGCAGGCGCCCAACGCGCCACGCAAGCCATGCTGCAGATGCGCAAGCTAGACGTCGCAGCTTTGCAGAAGGCCTATGCTGGTGGGTAAGGCCGCACATGACGATTGGCGGGGGATTGAGGCTGCGCTAGGCTGATCGTCTTGCCCACCTGAGTCATCCCCATGCTCGAAGCCTTTCTTGCCGCCTGGATCGGCGTCGCCCTCGCCCAGGCGTCGCCGGGCCCCAATATGATGGCTGTGGCAGCGGTCGCCCTGGGACAGGGGCGCAAGGCGGCATTGCTGGTGGTGACCGGTATTGGCACCGGCACCCTGGTCTGGGCCGCAGCAGTGTCATTCGGGCTGGGCGCGCTGTTCGCCGCCTTTCCGCTGCTGCTGTCCGCGCTCAAATTCGCTGGCGGGCTATATCTGGTGTTCATCGCCGGCAAGTCACTGCGGACGATCTTTTCCGGCGGGGCCACCGCCGTGACCGCGACCACAGCGCCGCTGAATGATCTTGCGGCTTGGCGCCGCGGCTTCTTCGTGGTGATGACCAATCCCAAGGCCGTGCTGATGTGGTCGGCCCTGGCCACGTTTCTGTTCGGTGCGGGCCTGAGCAAGATTCAGGTCCTGGCCTTCGGCCCACTCGTGGCGCTGTCGGCGATGACAATCTACGGCGCCTACGGCCTGCTGTTCTCCACCGGCATGGCGATGCGCACCTATAGCCGCTTCTGGCGTCGCATTGAGGCCGCGTTCGGGCTGGCCTTCGGCGCTTTGGGCGCGACGCTGCTGGTCTGGGGCATCCGCGATCTGCGTGGCTAAAGCGTTTCAGCAAACGCGACCAATCAAAGACCGGGAGCAGGTCGCCGTTTCAGCGAAACGGTGACATGCTCTAGAAGCTGGTGCGCAACCAGTTGCCGACGCGGGCAAAATAGCCGTCCGTGCCGATCAGCTTGCGGCTGCTGCGTGGTTCGGCATATTCCTTGGCGCAGACCTGCGGATAGATCAGCATGCCCGCCACCGTGGCGAAGGCAGCGCCCTTGGCCATTTCAGGCAGGCCGGCAATGCCCATTGGCCGCCCCATGCGCACATTGCGCGCCAGCGTGCGGCGAGCCACTTCGGTCAGCCCGGTCATTTCACTGGCCCCACCAGTCATCACAAAGCGCCGTCCGCAGACATCCATCATGCCGGTAGCCTGCATGCGGTCGCGAATGGCCGTCAGAATTTCCTCGATGCGCGGCCGCATGATGCGGGTCAGCACCGAACGGGCCACCTGCCCCGGCGCCTCGTCATGGCTGGCACCCACCGGCTGGATCGGGATCAGGTCGCGCTCATCGGCCTGCCCGGGCAGCACCGAGCCGTAAAATGTCTTGAGCCGCTCGGCATCGGCCACGCTGACCGAGAGCTGGCGGGCAATGTCGAGTGTCAGATGATGGCCGCCAATGGCAATGGCGTCGACATAGACCAGATGGCCTTCATTGAAGACCGAGACCGTGGTGGTGGCGCCGCCAAAATCGATGCAGGCCACGCCCAGCTTGGCTTCGTCATCCACCAGCGTGGCCAGACCCGAGGCATAGGGGGTGGCGATCAGCGCCTCGATCTGCAAATGGCAGCGATGCAGCACCAGTTCGAGATTGCGCATCGCCAGGGTTTCCGAGCTGACCACGGCGACGTCGACGCCCAGTTTGTCGCCCACCATCCCCTTGGGGTCGCGAATGCCTTTCTGGCCGTCAATCGCGTAACCGATCGGCAACGCGTGAATGATCGAGCGCTCCGGCCGCACCGAGCGTTCATTGACCGCTCGCAGCACGCGGCGGATATCGGCCTCTTCAACCTCCTGCCCGTCCAGCGACACGGCGGCCGAAAACGTCTCCGAGCCCAGCCGGCCCGCCGTGACATTGACGATCACGGATTCCAGCGTCAGCCCGGCCGAGCGCTCGGCCATGCCCACCACCGAGCGGATGGTCTGCTCGGCCTTTTCGATATCGGTGACCACGCCGCTCTTGACGCCCGCCGAGGGGCCATAGCCAAAGCCGATCACCTGCGCCTGATGCGTCCGGCCCTTGAGCGCCTTGCCCTCGGGGCGCGGGGTCAACCGCGCAATCACGCAGCACACCTTGGTCGAGCCAATGTCGAGCACGGCCACCAGCGTCGTCTTGCCGGGTTGCACGGGGCGCAACCGGGAGGTCATGGCATCGGTCATCATTGCGGAATGTTCGGTTGAGGGAGGGTTTCGGAGGGTAGATTGCGTGGCGGGAGCGGATAGGGCTCAGGCGAACGGGCCCGTTCGAGAATGGCGGCTTGCCGCTCTTCCTCGTCCTTGGCCAGTTCCTCTTCGGTCTTGGTCGGACGCACCGCCACCAGGCCCGCGACGCGCAGGTCGACAATGGTCACGTCCCGGTCCAGCAATTGATAATCTGCCTGGTAACTGACGAGATGGCGCAGCGCACCGGCAACCCCCAATTCGGGCAGTTGCACGCGCAGGCCGCTGTCATAGATCATGTCCCAGCGCCGATCGGCGATGCGCGACAGCGCCACCAGACCGTCCTTGAGGGTGGGATATTGATCGAGTGCCCTTATCATCACCAGGGCGTCGTCATTGGCGCCATCGCCCACCACCAGCGGCAGGTCGCCATAGGCGCCGTGATCTTCGCCAATCTGCTCGCCGCTGTCATCGACCACAAAGGTGATGCCATCTACGCGCCAGCGGGCGACCGGCAGCTTTTCGGTGACCGAGACCAGCACGTCGCCGGGAAAACCCTTGCGCACGCTGACCGAGGCAATGGCGGGCAGTTCGGCAATGCGCTGGCGGGCGGCCTCGACGTCGAAACCGACCGTGGACGTGTGCGGTTCAACGCCCAGGGCGTCAAAAATGGCCTGTTCACTGGTCAGTGTCTGGCCGGTGATGGAAATCTCGCCAATCGCCATGCCGGCATCGGCGAAGCGGTTCTGCACCACCCCGACGAGGCCCATCGCCCCCCCGGTGATCGGTTCGCGCAATTGGCTCAGCGTGGCGACACTGGCAACCAATCCGGCAATGAGCAGTCCGCGCCTGATCAGCGTGTGGTGCAAGACCCAGACGCGACCGAGATTATTGGCCAGTTTGCGGCGGGGCGACCGGACCGGCACAGGCAATGCACGGGGATCGACAATCCGCGCTCCAGCGAGAAACATCTCGCTCTTTACCTGTTGCAACTCGCGTCCTCCACCATCCAGGCGACCAGTTCTTCAAACGAGTGTCCGGCGTGCAAAGCCTGCTCTGGCACCAGCGAAGTTTCGGTCATGCCCGGCTGGGTATTGATTTCCAGACAGACCAGTTCGCCATCTTCGCCTGTCGCATCATTGTAGCGGAAGTCGCAGCGCGTCACGCCACGGCAACCGAGTGCCGCATGGGCGGCAAGGCTCAACTGTTGCACTTTGTCGTAAATTTTCGGTTTCAGCTGCGCCGGAATGATGTGGGTCGAGCCGCCCTTGGCATATTTGGCTTCGTAGTTGTAAAAGCCCGCCTCGATCACGATTTCGGTGACGCCCAGCGCCACATCGCCCATCACCGAACAGGTCAGCTCGCGCCCCGGAATATAGCGCTCCACCATCAGCTGTTCGCCCGAATTCCAGTCTTCGCGCAGGATTTCCTGCGGCGGATGACTGGTGCCGGACTTGACGATGAACACGCCAAAACTCGACCCGTCGGCAATCGGCTTGATCACATAGGGCGGCGCCATGACATGGCCGCGCCCGGCTTCGCCTCTGGACACGATGACGTGATCGGTTACCGGCACGCCAGCCGCCTTCATCACGATCTTGGCCTGGTGCTTGTCCATGGCCAGGGCCGAGGCCAGCACGCCCGAATGGGTATAGGGAATGCCCAGCAGTTCGAGCACCCCCTGCATCATGCCGCTCTCGCCAAACGGCCCATGCAGCGCATTGAACGCCACATCGGGTTTCAGCTCGCTGAGCACATTGGCGATGTCACGCCCGACATCGACTTCGGTGACCTCGTAGCCCGCCCGGCGCAGCGCCGCAGCGCACTCCCGGCCCGAACTCAGCGAAACCGGCCGCTCATTGGACCAGCCGCCCATCAGGACGGCAACGTGCTTGCTCATGGGGTCGTCCGATCTGTGTTGGCCAAGAAAGCCCCCCCACCCTTGATCCCTCCCCACAAGGGGGAGGGAGACGAGGGAGCCGCAGACTCAGGTGCTTGTTGCAATCCCGGAGCAGGCTTCCCTCCCCCTTGTGGGGAGGGAGTGAGGGTGGGGGGCGCGATGTCCGAAACCATCACACCGCCCCCGTAAAGACGTCGCCATCCAGAAATTCGCGTACTTGCTTGCCCGGCTCGAAATGCCCCAGGCGGCTGATTTCCCACTGCAATGCAATGCCGGAGGTCGCACGAACCTTGTTGCGCACCGTCTCGCCCAGCGTTTCAATGTCGTGCGCGCTGGCGTCATCGACATTGAGCAGGAAATTGGCGTGCAGTTCACTCATCTGCGCGCCGCCCACCCGCAGCCCGCGGCACCCGGCC
>NZ_JAUYGL010000062.1 GCF_030689745.1 Devosia sp. | reverse complement strand
ACCGGATCTATGCGAGCTTTGCCAAAGACATGGGGCTGGATGCCGGCGGCTTCTGGCACAGTTTCAAGGACTGGCCGCACGTGCAGATGCGGTCCGCCGGCTCACCCATCAGTGCGGGCATGACCTTGGCAGAGATCGATGCCGAGATGCACAATCGCTTCGGATAATTGGTCGCCCTGTCGTGACGACGGAACCCGTTAGGCGCCCCTGCGTCCCCTGCGCGCAAACGCGCATGGCCCAGATTGGCGTCAAATGCTAAAACCGGGTGGTTCCGGAGTTGCACCATGTCACGCCGCCAAGATCCCTTCGACCTCGACATCACCCCCGAACTCATCATACGCGCCTACCGGGCCGGCATTTTTCCCATGTCCGAGGATGCCGAGGATGAAGACCTGTTCTGGGTCAGCCCCGAATTGCGCGGCATCATCCCGCTCGATGGCTTTCGCCTCTCGACCAGCCTGCGCAAGGCGATCCGAAAATCCGGCTTTGTGGTCAAAGTTGACACCGATTTTGCCGCCGTCATCGAGGCCTGCGCCACGGTTGGCGCCGACCGCGACACCACCTGGATCAACCACACCATTCGCGCCGTCTATGGCCAGTTGTTCCAGCGCGGCATTGCCCACACCGTGGAAGTCTGGGATGGCGATGATCTGGTCGGTGGTCTCTATGGCCTGGCCATTGGCGGCGCCTTCTTCGGGGAATCCATGTTCCACCGCCGCACCAATGCCAGCAAGATGGCGATGGCTCATCTGGTGGCACGGCTCAATGCAGGTGGCTTCGTCCTGCTCGACACCCAGTTCCTCACCGACCATCTCGAGTCGCTGGGCGGCATTGAAATCCCGCGCGAAGACTATGAGGAACGCCTGGCCGCGGCATTGTTGGTGCCGGGTGATTGGCACGCCATCGACCGCGTCTAGCTACGCGTAACCCGCAACCGGCCGGTTACCTTCATCGAAACCAAAAAGGCCCCGCCAGATTGGGCGGGGCCTTCGTTTTTTGAACCGCTACAACCTAGTGGTTGTCGCGCGGAATACCCTCGGTCTGGGCGATGCGCTGGTACTTTTCGGCGGGCTTGAGAATGGCGCCGTCGCCCAACTGGCCAACGATACCGCGCTGGATTTCCTGCCATGGCGTCTGGTGCTTGGGGTATTTGTAGCCGCCAGCCGCCTCCAGATCCGCCCGGCGCGTGGCAATCTCTTCATCAGAGATCAGGATATTGGCCTGCCCCTTGTTGAGATCGATCCGCACCTGATCGCCGGTTCGCAGAATGGCCAGATTGCCGCCCGCCGCCGCTTCTGGCGACGCATTGAGGATAGAGGGCGACCCCGAAGTGCCTGACTGCCGGCCATCGCCGATGCAGGCCAGCGCCGTGATGCCCTTCTTGATCAGATAATCGGGCGGCCGCATATTGACCACTTCCGCCGCGCCCGGATAGCCGATCGGACCGGCACCGCGCATGAACAGCAGGGTGTTCTCGTCGATCGCCAGCGCCGGATCGTCGATGCGATGGTGATAGTCTTCCGGCCCGTCAAACACCACGGCCTTGCCCTCGAACATCCCCGGATGGGCCGGATTGTTGAGGTAGCGATCGCGGAACTCGGTGGAGATCACGCTGGTCTTCATAATGGCGTTGTCGAACAGATTGCCGCGCAATACCAGGAATCCCGCTTCGGTCTTGAGCGGATTATCAAAGGGCCGGATCACCTTGTCGTCCTGAATCACCGTGTCACGGCAGTTCTCGCCCATCGACTTGCCGTTGACTGTTGGCGCGTTCTCGCGGATCAGTCCGTGGTTCATCAACTCGTTGACCACCGCCGGCACGCCACCCGCGTGGTAGAAGTCCTCGCCCAGATACTCGCCCGCAGGCTGCATGTTGACCAGCAGTGGCACTTTGTGACCATGGGTCTGGAAATCCTGCAGTTCCATCTCCACACCGATGTGCTTGGCAATGGCCTGAATATGGATTGGCGCATTGGTCGAGCCGCCAATCGCCGAATTGACCACAATGGCGTTGATGAAGGCGTCCTTGGTCATGATGTCGGACGGCTTGAGGTCCTCATGCACCATGTCCACGATGCGCTTGCCGGTGCGATAGGCCATTTCCTGGCGGTCGCGATACGGCGCCGGGATGGCGGCCGAACCCGGCAATTGCATGCCCAGCGCCTCCGCCAGCGAATTCATCGTCGAGGCTGTGCCCATGGTATTGCAGAAGCCGGTCGACGGCGCCGAGGACGCTACCAGTTCAATGAACTGGGCATAGTCGATTTCGCCGGCCGCCATCATCTGGCGTGCCTTCCACACAATGGTGCCCGAACCGGTCCGCTCGCCCTTGTGCCAGCCATTCAGCATCGGGCCAACCGAGAAGGCAATCGCAGGGATATTGACGGTTGCTGCACCCATCAGCATGGCAGGTGTGGTCTTGTCGCAGCCAATGGTTAGCACCACACCGTCCAGCGGGTAGCCATAAAGCACTTCTACCAGCCCGAGATAGGCCAAATTGCGGTCGAGACCCGCCGTGGGACGCTTGCCGGTTTCCTGGATCGGATGCACCGGGAATTCAATGGCAATGCCGCCCGCTTCGCGGATGCCTTCGCGCAGACGTTCGGCCAGCACGATGTGGTGACGATTGCAGGGGCTGAGGTCCGAGCCGGTCTGGGCGATGCCGATGATCGGCTTGCCCGACTGCAGCTCTTCGCGCGAAACGCCGAAATTCATGTAGCGCTCAAGATAGAGCGCGGTCATGTCCGGGTTCTCCGGGTTATCGAACCAGGCGCGCGAACGCAATTTATTGGGCGTGGATCCGCCGTCAGCTGCCGTCATTTTGAACTTTCCTTACTGCTCCCTGCCGTGCGTATGAAACGCCGGGATTGAGGCCGTTCTAACATGGTTGGCGGCGCTGTGAATGGCCTTCGACAGAAAAATCATACTTTTGCGCTTTTTGCAGAATTATCTGCTTTGATCTGTCGGAACGCCCATCCCGGCTTACCCAGCGAGCAGACAGTGCCGCGCCGTTTCGGGCAGCTTTGGCCTCGGACGGAGCAACGATATTCGGTCTGGCTGAAAAACGGTTCAGCCATTAGGGTCACGCCGAAATTGAGCGGCGGGAGAACATTTGGTGAGTGATATCGTAGACTGGGTCGCCGTCGATTGGGGCACCTCCAATTTACGGGCATGGGGTATCGCGACCGACGGCAGCGTTGCCCTGCAGCGCCATTCCGACAACGGCATGGGCAAGCTGGCACAGGAAGATTTTCCGGGCGCATTGAGCGAATTGCTGGATGGCGTGACCAGCACGCACAGCGGTCCCATTGATGTGCTGATTTGCGGCATGGCTGGCGCCCGTCAGGGCTGGCTCGAGGCGCCCTATCTTGAGGCGCCCGCCGACTTGCGTGGCCTGCTGGCCGGCGCGGTGCATCCGGCCATGCCGGGCAGCCGGTTTGCACCCGCCATCCTGCCCGGCGTCTGCCAGAAGGCTGGCGCTGACAATGTCATGCGGGGCGAAGAGACTCAGCTGCTCGGGCTGGCTGCGCTGCAGCCGGGCTTTTCAGGCGTAGTCTGCCTGCCCGGCACCCATTCCAAATGGGCCCAACTCTCCGGTACCCGCGTCGAACGCTTCTCGACCGCCATGACTGGCGAAATCTATGAAGTGCTGCGCACCCATTCGGTGCTGCGCCACTCTTTGACCGGCGATCTCGATGGCCCCGGTCGCGCCGATGGTTTTGTCACCGGTGCCCGGGCCGGACTGGACCACCCCGAGCAATTGCTGGGCACGCTGTTTCAGGTGCGCGCCAGCGCCCTGCTTTCGGGCCGCCAACCCGATTGGTGCGCCGGCTACTTGTCGGGTTTGTTGATTGGCACGGAAATCGGCAGCAACCGCCATTTGATTGGCCAGCAGGCCGTGCCATTGATTGGCTCAAGCGTGCTGTGCGCCCTCTATGCCCAGGTGCTGGGCATGATCGGCGCCACCGGCATGCCGCAGGATACCACCAATATTGTTCTGGCCGGCCTCAAGGCCGCGCGCAGCTACGCCGCTTAGGAGCCTATTTTTATGGAACATCGTCACCTGATCGCCATCCTGCGCGGCATCACCCCCAGCGAGATCATCGGCGTCTGCGAGGCCCTGATCGAAGCCGGCATCACCATGATTGAGGTTCCCCTCAATTCGCCCGACGCCTTGATCAGCATCGCCATTGCCTCCAACGCCCTGGGCGACGCGGCAACGATTGGCGCTGGCACCGTGCTGAGCCGCAAGCAGGTCTGGGCCGTGTCCGAGGCCGGCGGCACCTTTGTGGTGTCCCCTGACACCAACAAGCAGGTCATCAAGGAGACCATCAGCCTGCAAATGCTCTCCTTCCCCGGCGTCTTCACGCCCAGCGAAGCGTTCCGCGCCATCAAGGCTGGCGCCACCGGCCTCAAATTTTTCCCCGCTGAAGCGCTTGGCCCCAAGGGCATCAAGGCCATGACGGCTGTGCTGCCGCCCGACATCCCGCTTTATGCCGTGGGCGGCGCCAACCCCGATAATTTCAGTGAATACTTCGACGCCGGTTGCGCCGGCTTTGGCCTGGGCACCTACCTCTACAAGCCCGGCATGGACGCAGCTCAGGTTGGCGAACGCGCCGCCACTGCCGTGACCGCCTATGATGCGGGGTACCCCGAATGAGCCAGACTGCCCGACTGCTCATCGACAGCCAGTGCGCGCTTGGCGAAGGACCGATCTGGCATGCCGGTCGCCAGCAATTGTTCTTCTTCGACATCAACGAGCAGACACTGTTCGCTGTGACCGCCGCTGGCGAGATCGTCGATAGCTGGCTATTCAACGAAACCGTCGCCGCCGCAGCAATCGCTGATGATCACACCCTTGTTCTGGCGACCGATACCGGCCTCAAGCAGTTCGATCTGACGACGGGCGGCATGAACCGCATCAACGAGATTGAGGCCGACAACCCCCAGACTCGCACCAATGACAGCCGCGTCCATCCATCAGGCGCCTTCTGGATTGGCACCATGACCCGAAGCGAGCAGGAAGCCCCGATCGGCTCGGTCTACCACTATCGTGCCGGCACGCTGACCACACTCAAATCGGGCATCTCCATCCCCAACGCGACCTGCTTTTCACCCGACGGCACCATCGCCTACTGGACCGACACTCCCACCCGAAAAATCATGCAGTGCGTCACCGATCCGGCCACCGGCCTGCCGATTGGCGCGTGGACGCTGTTTGCCGATGTTTCGGAAGGCCGTGGCTATCCAGATGGCGCCGTGGTCGACAGCAAGGGCTATCTGTGGAACGCCAAATGGGGCGGCTCCTGTGTCGTGCGCCACGCGCCGGACGGCTCGATCGACCGCATCGTGGAGGTCCCGGTCAGCCAGGTCACCTGCCCTGCCTTTGGCGGCGCTGACCTCAAAACGCTGTTCATCACCACCGCCGCCAAGAACCTCACGGCAGAGCAGCTTGCCGTGGAGAAGGTAGCCGGCGGCCTCTTCGCCATAGATGTCGACATAGCCGGCCAGGCCGAAACCCCGATCCAACTCTGAGACTTTTGCGATGATCAACCCGACCCTGGGCGTCTGCTACTATCCCGAACACTGGCCCGAGGAGGTTTGGGAACAGGATGCTGCGCGCATGGCCGAGGTGGGCATTGGCTTCGTCCGGATTGGCGAATTCGCCTGGTCCAGGCTCGAGCCGACGCCGGGCGAGCTGCGCTTTGACTGGATCATCCGCTCCATGGACGTAATGGGGCGGCACGGCCTTAAGGTGGTGTTCGGCACCCCCACGGCGACGCCACCGCGCTGGATGGTCGACAAGCATCCCGACATGCTGGCCGTTGATGCGCATGGCCGCCAGAAGGGCTTCGGCTCCCGCCGCCACTACGATTTCTCTCATCTTGGCTATCGCGATGAGGCTGCCCGCATCACCCAATTGCTGGCCGATGCGGTGGGCGATCATCCCGCGCTGGGCGGCTGGCAGACCGACAATGAATATGGCTGCCACGGCACCACCTATTCCTACTCACCCGCCGCCAAAGCCGGCTTTCAGCGCTGGCTGGCCGACAGATACGGCACGGTGGCGGCGCTGAACCAGGCTTGGGGCAATGTGTTCTGGTCGATGGAATACAACCGCTTCGACCAGATCGAACTGCCCAATCTGCTGGTCTGCGAGCCGGCGCCGGCCCACGATCTGGATTTCCGCCGCTACGCGTCTGATCAGGTCGCCGCCTTCAACAAGGTGCAGTACGACATTCTCAAGGCCAGGCGCCCGGACCTGCCCGTCATCCACAATTTCATGAGCCGCTATACCGAGTTCGACCATTACGATCTGGCAGAAACGCTCGATATCGCCAGCTGGGACAGTTATCCGCTCGGCCATCTCGCCGTCAGCAACGAGCCCGACGAGGTCAAGCGCCAATATATGCGCCAGGGCGACCCGGACAATGCCGCTTTCCACCACGATCTCTACCGCACTGTCGGGCACGGCCGCTGGTGGGTCATGGAGCAGCAGCCAGGCCCGGTGAACTGGGCGCAGTTCAATCCCGATCCCCTGCCCGGCATGGCCCGGCTCTGGGCCTGGGAAGCCTTTGCCCATGGCGCCGAAGTGGTCTCCTACTTCCGCTGGCGCCAGGCTCCGTTTGCCCAGGAGCAGATGCATGCCGGCCTGCTGCGGCCCGACAGCGAACCCGCCCCGGCCTATCACGAGGCCAGCCAGGTCGCCCAGGAACTCAAGGCCGTTGGTCTTTCCGGCACCGCCAACAAGGGCCGTGTCGCCATCGTCTTTGATTATCAGAGCGAATGGGCCTGGGAGGTGCAGCCGCAGGCCAAGGGTTTCAGCCACGCTGCCCATGTCCGGGCGCTCTATGCCGCCTTCCGGCGCCATGGCCTAGACATCGACATCCTGCCGCCCAGCACCACCAGCTTTGCCAGCTATGCCATCGTCGCCATTCCGGCGCTGTTCGCATGGAACGATGCCTTGCGCACCGCCATTGCCGCGTTCGAGGGCCACCTGCTGATTGGCCCGCGCACCGGCTCCAAGACCGAGAACTTTGCCATTCCCCCCAAGCTGGCGCCCGACCTGCCGCGCAATCTGCTCGACCTGCAGGTGATCCGTATCGACAGCCTCGACCCATCCGTCGAAATCGAGGTCAGGGGCAGCGGCGCCGTCCATCATTGGCGCGAGCGCATCGAGACCAGGGCCAATATTGTCATCGAGGATGTCGATGGTTGGCCAGTGCTGGTCAATCAGGGCAAGCTCTACTATCTGGGCGGCACCGGCACCAAGGCGCTGGTGCACCGCGTGGTCGACTATCTGATTGCCGAAGCGGATGTGCCAACCCTGGCGCTGCCTGCCGGGGTCCGCTGCCGCACCCGTGACGGCGTTCGCATCTACGTCAACTACAATGCCGGGCCGGCGACGCTCACCCTGGCCAAAGACGAAACCGGCTATGTGCTCGGCACCGCCGAAGTGCCCGCCGCCGGTGTTACCATCGCGCGGCTCGCCATGGCCGGTTGAGATTGGGGATGGCGGTGCGGACCTCAAACCGCGCCGCCACGGCGTCCCAGCGCAGCCAGTGCACCCCACCAGCCAGCAGATCATCACCGTCAATGACCAGCCCCCCGCCACAATTGGTCGGTGCACGCGGTCGTGCGATCAGCAGGTCATGGGCGCCACAATCCTCGGCAAAGGCGGCGGCGTTCTTGACCACGGCGATGGAAAACTGTGGCGTGCGCGCGATGCAGCCCAGACCATCGCAGCGCAGGCCGGAAAACTGCTCGGCGATCACCTCCTGATAGTGCTCGCTCCATACCTCAACGGCAAAGCTGCCCGCACGGCCCGAGACCAGCCCCATGCCCGCTGCATCGCGCACGGCCACCGCCTGCGTCGTATCGGCAATCAGCACATCGGGCCGCAGGTCAAACCCGAACAGCAATACCAGCGGCACAGCCAGCGCCGGTCCCAACAGGCGCCAGCGCGTTCTGAAAAAGGCAAACCACGCCAGCGCTGCCAGTCCCAGGATCAACGCCCAACCCGTCAGCAACGGGTTACCAATCAGCGAACTGCTCCAGCCGGCAACCAGCGTGGCGCCATCCACCATCCGGTCAATGCCCCAGCCCATCACAGCCAGAAAGGGCCGCTCAATGCCAAGGGGCATGCTCAGCACGGCCAGCACACCAAATGGCATGATGATCAAGCTCACCACTGGCAGCACCAGCACATTGCCGACGACGCCCAACGGGGCGGTCTGCTGAAAATGGTAGGCCGAGAACAGCAGCGTCGCCGTCCCGGCAATGAAACTGGTTGCCGCCGTCGCCCATAGCGTCGCCCCGATGCGACCCAGCACCGTGCGATCGCCTCGCGGGCTGGCGCGCGGCATCTCATAAATGCCGATAAGCGCCACCACGGCGGCAAATGACAGCTGGAAACTGGCGCGAAACACGCTGGCCGGATCGATCACGATAATGGCCAGCGCCGCAATTGCGACATTGCGCATGGTCAGGGCGCGCCGCCCCGCCAGAATGGCCCCGAAAATCAGCCCCAGCATCATTGCCGAACGCAGCGCCGGCACATTGGCCGTGCCGCCGGCCAGCAGCATATAGCCCGCTGCCGCAACCAGCCCGACGACCGCCGCCAGCTTTTTGACAGGCCAACGAATGGCCAGCGCAGGAATGGCTGCCAGCAGCCAGCGCACCAGCCAGAATATCCCGCCGGCCACAATCGACAAATGCAGGCCCGAGATCGAATAGATATGCGCCAGGCCCGATTGCGCCATCACCTCGCGGGTCTCATCGGTAATCCCGCTCTGGTCTCCGACCACCATGGCGCGGCCAATCGCCGCCGCGGCCCCATCCAGTTCCTCATCGATGCGGGCGCCAATGCCCATGCGCAACTGCTCGACCCAGCGGCTCACATCCAGCTGCGAGCCCGAGCTGATCTGCACAAACTCACTGGTCACCGCGCCATAGGCGCCAACGCCGGCAAAATAGGCATGAAACTGGCCGTCATAGCTGCCCGGCAGCACCGGCCCGGGCACCGGCGTCAGCCGCATCTTGGCCCGGATCCGGTCGCCGGGGGCCAGCGGCGGTTGCGGCGGCACCACCAGCCGGGCCCGCTCAATAGGCACGGGCCGGGTATCGGCGATGGGGGTCAGGGCAGAAACAATCACCCGACGGTCACTTTCGGTCGCCGAGACAATCTCGTCGACGCGCGCTTCAAATGTCCCATAGGCGGGATGCTCCAGCATGGCGGTGCCAAACCACAGGCCATGCAGCGGCAAAAGGCAGGCGCCAAGCCAGAAACATGCGAGCATGCCGGCCAGCGCCAGCCACCTGGACTGCCGCAGCCCGACAGCGAGCACCAATATGGCCACCCCGCCCGCCGCCAGCGCCCAGGCCTGCGGTTCCACCGGGACAATGGCATAGCCGATCAGGCCGGCAATCATGGCGAACGGCAGCAGCACAAACAGCCGTCGCGCCGCCAGTTCAGCGGACAGCGCCGCCGCCATGGACCGCCAAACGCTTGGCTTCTCGCCATATTGCCATCTGCCAGCAACAAATACCGGCAAGCGCGCAGGCTGAACGGGGCCGTCCATGCTGCCGGATTCGCGATGAAGAATTTCACCCTGCTGCACCGACCCTGCCCCCGCCCTTGCGCTCGTGCCTCTCTATGCTACACACGGCTCTCAATCTCTCCAAGCACTCCGGTCTCATGTCCCAGGTCGTCACCCGTTTCGCCCCGTCGCCCACTGGTTATCTGCACATCGGTGGTGCCCGCACCGCGCTGTTCAGCTGGGCCTTTGCCAAGAACCAGGGCGGCAAGATGCTGCTGCGCATTGAAGACACCGATCGCGAACGCTCGACCGAAGCAGCCGTGACCGCGCTCATCGACGGCCTGAAATGGCTGGGTCTAGACTGGGATGGCGAGCCGATCAGCCAGTTTGGCCGCGCCTCACGCCATGCCGAAGTGGCGCGCGAACTGGTCGCCAAGGGTCACGCCTATTATTGCTACAGCTCGCCAGCCGAACTCGAGCAGATGCGCGAAGAAGCCCGGGCTGCCGGCAAGCCCCCGCGCTATAACGGCTATTGGCGCGACCGCGACCAGAGCGAAGCCCCCGCAGGCGTTGATCCGGTGATCCGCATCAAGGCGCCGCTGAGCGGCGACATCGTCGTCAACGATCATGTCCAGGGACAGGTGGTATTCAAGGCCGAGAACCTTGATGATTTCATCATCATGCGCTCGGACGGTACGCCGACCTATATGCACGCCGTGGTGGTGGACGATCACGATATGGGCGTCACCCACATCATCCGCGGCGATGATCACCTGACCAATGCCGCCCGCCAGATCATCATCTACAACGCCATGGGCTGGCCTGTGCCCGAAATGGCGCACATCCCGCTGATCCATGGCCCCGATGGCGCCAAGCTCAGCAAGCGCCATGGTGCCCTGGGGGTCGAGGCCTATCGCCAGATGGGTTATCTGCCCGAAGCCCTGCGCAATTACCTGGCTCGCCTCGGCTGGAGCCATGGCGATGACGAATTCTTCTCGACCGATCAGATGATCGAGTGGTTCAGCCTGGACGCCCTCAACAAGGGTGCCGCGCGCTTTGACTTCGTCAAGCTCGAGAATATCAACGGCCACTATATCCGTGCTGCCGAGCCCGACTATCTCTGCGACGTCATGTTGGCCACGGCCCGCGAAGTCGGCCGCGACACCGATGTGGCCGGCCTGACGGCCAACCGGGAAACCGTGCTCAGTGCCCTGCCCGAACTGCAGCCGCGCGCCAAGACGGTGCTGGAGCTGATCGATCTGGCCCAGTTCATCTATGCGTCACGACCGCTGTCCATTGATGCGGCCGCGTCGGCACTGCTGACCCCCGATTCACGCGCCGTGCTCGGTGACATGGCCGAGATCCTGCGCAGTCTCAATGACTGGTCCGTGCCGGCCATTGATGCCGCCATGCGCGCTTTGGCCGAAGCCAAGGGGCTCAAGCTGGGCAAGCTGGCACAACCCCTGCGGGCTGCGCTGACCGGACGCACTGTCTCGCCCGGCATTTTTGAAGTTATGGTGCTGATCGGTCGCGACGAAGCCATGGCCCGCCTGGAAGATCAAATCAGCGCTGTCTAGTGCTAATTGCTGGGTAAGCCTTGCTTACCCATTAGTTGCCTCGGGCCAGCAAAAGCTGATACCTGTCCGGGGAAATATGTGACTGCCAAATGCACGGCCCCGACCCTGCCGAAATCCTTTTTCATTCTGGGTTACGGGGCCTTCGAGGAGAGCTGAATGACCGATAAAGTCGCCAAACTCGTCATCGGGGATCAAACCCACGAATTTCCCGTCATGTCTGGCTCGGTTGGTCCCGATGTCATCGACATCCGTACCCTCTACGCCAAGACCGGCATGTTCACCTACGACCCAGGGTTCACCTCGACGGCGGCCTGCGACAGTGCCATCACCTATATCGATGGTGACAAGGGCGAACTGCTCTATCGCGGCTACCCGATTGATCAGCTGTCCGAAAAGAGCTCCTATGTGGAAGTCTGCTATCTGCTGCTCTATGGCGAACTGCCCAACAAGACCCAGCTGGCCGAGTTCGACAAGGTAGTGTCACGCCACACCATGGTGCATGAGCAGATGCACTATTTCTATCGCGGCTTCCGTCGCGATGCGCACCCCATGGCCATCATGACCGGCGTGGTCGGGGCCATGGCCGCATTCTACCACGACTCCACCGACATCTCCGATTCGCGGCAGCGCGAGATTGCCTCGATCCGCATGATCGCCAAGATGCCGACAATTGCGGCAATGGCCTACAAATACTCGGTGGGTCAGCCCTTTGTGTACCCGCGCAACGATCTCGATTACGCGTCGAACTTCCTGCATATGTGCTTCTCGGTTCCGGCCGAGGAATACAAGGTTAACCCGACCATCGCCAAGGCGATGGATCTGATCTTCACCCTGCATGCCGATCACGAGCAGAATGCCTCGACCTCGACCGTGCGTCTGGCCGGCTCGTCTGACGCCAATCCGTTCGCCTGTATCGCGGCTGGCGTGGCCTGCCTGTGGGGCCCCGCCCATGGCGGCGCCAATGAAGCTGCGCTCAACATGCTCAAGGAAATCGGCACTGTTGACCGCATTCCCGAGTTCATCGCCCGTGCCAAGGACAAGAGCGATCCGTTCAAGCTGATGGGCTTTGGCCATCGCGTGTACAAGAACTTCGACCCGCGCGCGACCGTGATGCAGAAGACCGCCAAAGAGGTCCTTGACCTGCTCGGGGTGCACGACAACCCGACGCTGCAAGTGGCTCAGGCGCTCGAGAAGATTGCCCTTGAAGACCCCTACTTCATCGAGCGCAAGCTCTATCCGAACGTGGATTTCTACTCCGGCATCATCCTTGAGGCCATCGGTTTCCCGACCTCGATGTTCACCGTGCTGTTCTCGGTGGCGCGGACTGTCGGCTGGATTTCCCAGTGGAAGGAAATGATCGGCGATCCGCAGAAGAAGATCGGTCGCCCACGCCAGCTCTATAACGGCGCGCCAGCCCGCGACTACATTCCCGTCGACAAGCGCTAGGCGCCCGACCAATAGCTCAGGACCCGGTCTGCCGGGTCCTGACGCGGAAAGTCGGCTTCGCCGCTTTCCATCAAGTCCTCAAGCTCGCCAAAGGCCGCAATCTGGTCCTGGCGGGCTTTTTTGTTATCGAGCAAAGCGCTCAGGCTGGCCACAATCGCCGCTGGATCGGGTCGCGATTGCACCAGTTCGGTCACCGCGTCACGGCCCAGAATGATGTTGGGCAACGAGACCCTTGGCCGGCCCAGCCGTTCAAAGGCCCGCGCCTGATGGCTGTCCATCACATAGCTCACCACCATCGGCACGCGCGCCATGGCCAGTTCCAGCGTTGCTGTGCCGGCCACTGACACTGCCGCAATGGCCCGCCCATAGAGTGCACGACGCTCAGCCCGGTCCGCGACCACTTCGACCGGCAGCGGCCAATCGGCAACCGCCTGGCCAATCCGTGCCGCCAGTGCGGGCAAGGTCGGGATGACGACCCGCTCAAGGGCGCGGTGGCCCGCCAGAGTGTCAATTACCGCACGGAACAGCGGCAAGTGCCGCCTGAGTTCGCCCTCGCGGCTGCCGGGCAGCAGGATCAACGGCCCTGCATCGGGTCCCTCGACATGAGTGAGCCCCTCAGCCAGCGCAGGATGGCCCACATAGCTGGTCGGTGGTCCACCCAGTCTGTGCATCACCGCTGGCTCGAACGGCAGCACGGCCAGCACTTCATCAAACAGGGGCTTGAGTTTGGCGGCCCGCTCGGGCGCCCGGGCCCAGACTGTGGGCGCGGCATAGAGAATGCGTGTGCCCTTATGGCCCAGCGCCTTCAGGCGTTTGGCGACCAGCTTGGAGAAATCCTGTGCATCGACCAGCACCACGACGTCGGGTTGACCGGCCACAATGCGCCGCGCCGTCTGTTCGACCCGCCACAACAGCAAGGGGAGCCGTCGCAGCACATCGCTGATGCCCATCACCGACAGATCGCTCATCGGATAGAGCGAGACCAGCCCCATCGCCTTGAGCTCATCGCCCCCCACGCCGGCAAGTGCCAGGGGCACACGCTGCCGGAGCCGCGCCACCAGATCGGCCGCTATCCGGTCACCCGAGGGTTCACCGGCGACAATGAACAGCTTGAGCGCGCTAGTCATTGTCGATGCCCAGGCCCAGCACCGCCACGCCGTGCTGCTCCGCTGCAACCGACAGCGCATCGCGTTGCAACACCAGGCTCTGCCCGGCCTCGACGGCGATGACCGCTATGCCGGCTGCAGCACAGCCAATAATGGTTTGTGGCCCAATGGCGGGCAAATCGATAAAGGCCGATTGCTGGGGCTGCCGCGCCTTGGCGAGGATCAACGGCGCAGCACCATTGCCGGTCAACCCACGCGACCGCAAAGCCCCGACCCGCTCAATCAGCGCGTCCGTGCCGCCAATATCTTCAACCGCGATAACCCGCCGACCCGAGACGATCGCCGCCTGTCCGATGTCCAGCGCCCCGATGGCTCGGGCCATCTTGAGCGCAAACAATGCTGCTGCCCGGTCGGCAAATGCAGGTCCGGCAATGGCACCATCAGGCGCCAGCAGCTCGGGCGACAATTCATGCACGCCAACCAGATCGGCCCCGGTCATCTTCTTGAGCACCTTGGCCAGAGCCGCCAGCGCGGCGTCACCCACGGCAGTCTCAACCATGCCCTCACCAGCCGGGGCATTGCCATTGGCAAAGCGGATCAGCCCCTCGCGCGCCTTGTCGGGCAGATGAATGCCCCCGGCCAGGGCGATATGGCTGGTTCGAAAAATCTTGAGCGACCAGATGATCCCCAGCGGATTTTCCAGATCGGCGGCAATCATTTTCACCCCGGCAATCGCCGCACGGGGCTCCAGCGTCAGAACCTGGACCTTGTAACCAGCCCGTTGGGCCGCCTCAATGGCGTGGGGGACAAGCTCGCCCGACCCGGCAAAGATCGAGAGCCGACCCGCCACCCTGGCCATCACTCAGCGGACTGGCCGTTGCGCGGCATCAGGATGGGCCGATCGGATGCCGCCATGATGAAGGCGACAACCTCCTGCACCAGTGCATCATCCTTGAACAGACCTGCGGCATCCTCGACCCGCTCACGCAGCGTGCCCTCGTTGGAAAAAATCTGCCGATAGGCCGCGCGCAGGCGATGGATCGCCTCACGATCAAACTTGCGGCGCTTCAGTCCCACCAGGTTCAGCCCCGTCAGCGCGGCGCGGTTGCCCACGGCCATGCCGTAGGGAATGATGTCACCGTCCACCATCGAATGCGCGCCCACAAAGGCATGCGCGCCAACACGGGTGAACTGGTGGACCACGCAGGTGCCGCCAAAAATGACATTGTCGCCAATCTGGCAATGGCCGGCGATGCCAACATAATTGGCCATGATCACGTTATTGCCGATGATCGCATCATGGGCCACATGTGCACTGGCCATGATCAGGCAATCATTGCCGATCCGGGTCAGCATGCCGCCGCCCTCGGTCCCCGGATTGATGGTCACCGACTCGCGAATGGTGCAGTTCTGACCAATCTCGAGCCGCGAGGCTTCACCGTGATATTTCAGGTCCTGCGGTACGTGGCCAACCGAGGCGAACGGAAAAATCCGCGTTCCCGCGCCAACCTCGGTATTGCCCTCAATCGACACATGCGAAACCAGCTCCACATTATCGTGCAGCACGACATTGTCGCCGACAATGCAGAACGGCCCAACCTTGACGCCATCGCCCAGTTGCGCCCCACGACCAACGATGGCTGTTGGATGAACGGACGCAGAGCTCACGAACTCGCCTCGACGATCATTGCGGTAATTTCAGCTTCTGCAATAATCGTCCCGTCAACAATGGCCTCGGCCTTGTAACGGCCGACATTGCGGCGGCGCTGGATCTTGGCAATATGGAACTCGATGACATCGCCAGGACCAGCCGGCTTGCGGAACCTGGCCTTGTCGACGCCCAGCATCAGCACGATGTTTTTCTTGCCGGTATTGGAGTCGTGCTTGATCACGATCGCACCGGCGGTCTGCGCCATGCCTTCAATGATCAACACGCCAGGAAAAATCGGGTCGCCTGGGAAGTGACCTTGAAAAATTGGCTCATTGAACGTGACATTCTTGACGCCCACAGCTGTCTCGTCGCCATTGATCTTGATGATCTTGTCGATCATCAGGAACGGATAACGATGCGGCAGGCTGGTGAGGATCTCGGCAATGCTCATCGCAGTGAGCTCGGTGCTCTCGGTCATCCCCGCTTTTCCCCTTTGGAAAGTTTACGCATGGTGGCGAGTTCTCGCCAAAAATCCCTGATATCCTGAGCAGGCGCCCCGGCAATTTTCGAGCCCTCTGGCCAGTCCTTGGTCACGGCCGCGCGTCCATGCACGACCGAGCCGGCGCCGATGCTCAAATGCCCCGACGTTCCGACACCACCGCCCATCAACACGCCGTCGCCAACAATGGTCGAGCCCGACAGCCCGCTCATGGCCGCAATCAGACAATTGCGGCCTATGCGGCAGTTGTGGCCGATTTGCACGAGGTTGTCGATCTTGGTGCCTTCGCCAATCATCGTGTCGCCCAGCGCACCCCGATCAACGGTCGAATTGGCCCCGATCTCGACCTTGTTCTGGATCAGCACGCGACCCAGCTGCGGCAGCTTCCGGTTGGTCAGGCCAAAATCCAGCCAGCCAAAGCCCTCGGTACCGACCCGGACGCCCGAATGGATCACCACGTCATTGCCGATATGGGCACAGTCGATCGTGCAGCCCGCTGCAATGGTCGTGTTGCGACCAATGGTGACACCGGCCCCAATGACCGTATTGGCCCCGATGATCGTGCCACGGCCGATCTCAACACCCTGCCCGATCACCACATTGGAACCGAGGACCACGTCTGCTTCGAAAATCGGCTCGCCGAGATCGTCTCGTCCGCCGGCAATCACGCTTCGCGTGCTGTCCGGGTAGAAATAGTCGAGCATATCGGCGAACAGATGATGCGGCTTGTCGCTGACCAGCGCCAGACATCCCTCCGGCACCGCATCACGCAGCGCCGGCAGCACGATGACCATGCCCGCCCCGGTAATCCGCAGTTCCTCTGTGTAACTGGCATGAGCCGCCAGGGCCAGATCGCTGGGACCGGCCAGCACAAGGTCGGAAACACCATCAATGGTGAAGTCGGGATCAGCAAAACCCGTTAGCAGGTCGTCGCGCCCAAGCGCGGCCAAAACAGTGCCGACCGTTGCGGGGCCGACGAAGCGATGAAAACGAATATCGACCATGATGTCACTTAAAAGCATTGAGCCGCGGCGCTACCGCCCCGCGGCTCAATGAACTGTTGTACGGCAATACGGCTAGAGCAGTGTCTGCAACGATAGCTGGAACACCTGGGTCCGGTCCGAAGTCGACTTGTTCAGCACGTGAGCAAAGTCACCACGCAGCGGACCGAACGGGCTGTCCCAGATCAGCGACGCGCCGATCGAGGTGCGCCATGGCACGTCCTGGCTGCCAGGATCGACATTGGACAACGCCGCTGTGCCAGTGCCAATCCGCGGCAGGCCGTCAACCCAGGCCGCATCGGCCCAGATGGCGCCGCTCAGCCCGTAGCTCTCCGGCACGGCCGGGAGCGGGAAGTTCAGCTCCGCCGAGACACCGGCATACATCGTCGCACCGAGATATTCGCCGCTCTGCAGGCGCGGCCCAAGGCCACGGCCTTCGAAACCACGGATCAGCTGGGTACCAGGATTGAACGCTTCAACAGCATGGACGCCATTGCCGCTCATATCGTTGATCACGCCGGCCTGGCCCTTCAAGCTGGCAACAATCCCACTGTCTTCGATCACCGGCACGAAATAGCGCGCCCGGGCTTCCGACTTCAGCAGATTGTGGTCCCAGCCAATGTACTGCTGCGTAAAGGTTGCATACAGCCCGGTGGTTGGCTTCTTGAGGTCGTCCACGCCATTCCAGGTGAGGGAGTAACCAATAAACGCCTTGGTGAACTCCTGACCATCGACCACCAATGACGACTGATGGGCCGGATTGTCCTTATTGTCGGCAATCACCTTGTACTCGCCACCGGCGAACACGGTTGACGACAGATCAGAGGTCAGCGGGATGCCGAGGCGCAACTGGCCACCGGTCGCCTGCGAACCATAGAACGAGCTTGTCGTTTCTTCGGTGATGCGATGATAGGCATCCAGACCAGCCGACACCTTGAGACCCATGAAGCGCGGCTCGGTGAACGAGAAGTCAAACGTCCGGCCAGCCTGCGAAGCGCCAATGGCGGCCCGCACATACTGCCCACGACCCAGGAAGTTGCGCTCGGTCAGCGAGATTTCGCCCAGAATGCCGTCCACCGTCGAGTAACCCGCAGTGGCGCCATATTCACCGGTCGACTTCTCAACCACCGCAACATTGATCACTACCTTGTCCGGCGCCGAGCCGGCAGCTGTGGTCACATTGACGGCTGAGAAAAAGCCCAGATCGTCAATGTTGCTGCGACCGCGAACCACGAGTGCACGATTGAAGGGGTCGCCTTCAGCGAACTCCAGTTCGCGACGGATGACGAAGTCGCGAGTCTTGGTATTGCCGGTAATGTTGACCCGCTCGACATAGACGCGCGGACCTTCATCGACCAGATAGGTC
Source organism: Devosia sp. (assembly GCF_030689745.1). Taxonomy (GTDB): domain Bacteria; phylum Pseudomonadota; class Alphaproteobacteria; order Rhizobiales; family Devosiaceae; genus Devosia; species Devosia alba. The sequence goes on along the minus strand of NZ_JAUYGL010000062.1, from coordinate 11,779 downwards.
ACCTTGAAGGTACCGTTGGCCACATCACGATCCAGGCGTGCCCGGACGTCAGCGAAGGAATAGCCCTGCGTGGTCGCCTCATAGGACATGTCTTCGATGGTCGACTGCAGATCGCTAACCGAATAGCGACGCCCCTCGCCCGTCTTCACCGCGCCACGAAGAGCATCGGTGTTCAGGCCGGCAATGCTGGTCTCGATACCAACATCGGCAAACTCGTACTTCTGACCTTCATTGATCGTGAAGTTGATGAAATAGGCATTGCGCGCCGCATCATACTCGCCCACCGAGGTCACCTGTGCGTCAGGGTACCCACGATTGGCGTAATACAACCGGACACGCTCGCGATCGACAGCCAGCTTCTGCTCGTCATAGCCGTCATCCTTGAACAGCCAGCTCAGAATGCCGGTTTCCTTGGTCAGCAGCGCGCCCTTGATGTTGCCGGACGAGATTGCATTGTTGCCAGTGAAGTTGATCGCCGCGATACCCGCGCGATTGCCTTCATTGACGACGAACACCACGCGAACGCGGCCATCAGCGATGGACTCGACGCGCGACGTCACCGCCACGGACAGATAACCCTCACGGTCATAGGCCTGACGAATGCTCTCGATATCGGAAGCCAGCCGCTGCTGGCTGAAAATGCCAGAGGAAGAGACATTGACCATGTCCAGGAGCTGCGCGTCGCTGAAGCGCCGATTGCCCTCAAACAGCACCGAGCCTACCAATTGCTCCTGCGCCTGCACGGTCGCCACACCCACCAGTGGAATGCCGGGACCTGCGATCGAAGCTACGCCCAGCATCGCTAGCGCCAGGAAAGCGCCGCGCATCAACTTGGTGTGGATCATATTATACTGCCTTCTTCGACCATGCCCGAGAAATCGCCATGCATAGCGCGCCCCCCAGCTTAATTCCATTGCACCGTTTTACCGCCTTTTTAACCAAGGACAAGGCGTAAGCCTCGTCGCGGTTAGCAAATGCTTGGTGCTCTTGTATTCCTGCAACACCTTACGAACCAAGGTTAACACAGCGTTAACGCAAGATTCCCAAGTAGGCAAAAACTGTATCATTAAAGAGCGTAAACACCATCAAGCTCAGGACAAGGGCAAATCCGATGCGGAAGCCAATTTCCTGAATTTTGATGCTGAGCGGACGCCCCCTCACTGCTTCAACCAAATAGTACATGAGATGGCCGCCGTCGAGCATAGGAACCGGCAAAAGATTGAAGATACCGATATTTAGCGAGAGCAAAGCCGTCAGATTTATGAGTGCGATGATTCCCAGGGTCGCAACCTCCCCGGAAACCTTGGCCACCTTGACCGGACCACCCAGTTGTTCCACGTCACCGCGACCGACAAAGAAGTCGCCCAGAAAGGCGGCTGTCCGCTGCACGATGAAGCGAATTTCTTCGGTGGTCATGCCGATCGCCTCGATCGGTCCCGGCCGGTACAGCGTCACGTCCGTTTGTTCAACGTCCCGGCTCACCCCGATTCGCCCAATTTTCTGGGTATTGCCGAACCGGTCCTGCACCTCCACCGCCTCGGGCACCAGTACCAGCTTCTCCACCCTGTCGGCGCGCTCCAGTTCGATGCTCACCGCCCGTTCCGGACTGGTGGCAACCAGACGCTGGAAATCCTCGAAGCCGCGCACCGCATAGCCATCCACCGAGACGATGATATCGCCCGGCTCCAACCCTGCCGCCTGCGCCGGCGAATCCGCAATGACTGCCCCCACCACCGGCGGGATGGTGTAGCGCCCATAACCCAGCAGCAGCGCGTACAGGATCAGGAAGGTCAGGATGACATTGGCAACCGGCCCGGCCAGCACCACCGCAATGCGCTGCCACACATTCTTGTTGGCAAACAGCCGTGGCGCCAGTTCCGGATCGGCCTTTTCTATGGCCTCCCGGTCCGGCGTGCTGGCTGGATCCATATCGCCGACAAAGCGCACATAGCCGCCCAGCGGGATTGCCGAGATCCGCCAGCGTGTGCCCTGCTTGTCATTCCAGCCAATCAGTTCCTGGCCGAAGCCGATCGAAAAGGTCTGGATGGCAATGCCGTTCCAGCGGGCGACCAGATAGTGGCCCATTTCGTGCACGAACACGATCACGGTCAGCACCGCCAGAAACGGCACGACATAGGAGAGCAGCCAATAGATGAATTCGAACATTGTCTTCCTTGTGCAGCCGGCGCGTGAGGCCAGCCTACCAGTAGAGCAGTCCCTCGGCGACTGAACCGAAGCCGGAATGCAGGGTGCCGATCAAGAGCACCAGCAACACGCCAAATGTGAGGCTGTCCAGCCGATCCATCAACCCGCCATGGCCCGGAATGATATCGCCGCTGTCCTTGATGCGGAAATGCCGTTTGACGGCACTCTCGCTCAAATCTCCCGCCTGTCCCAGCACGCTGATGACTGCCGACAGCACCAGACCGATCCACCAGGGCGAATCCGTCGCCAGCACCCAGACCACCAGCCCTGCCCCGGTCCCCAGCGCCAGGCCGCCCAGCGCGCCCGACCAGGTCTTGCCCGGCGAAATATCGGGGGCCAGTTTCTCGCCGCCCATCTGCCGGCCGGTGAAGAAGGCGGCAGAATCGGTCATCCACACCACCGTGCCCAGATACAGCCCGGCCCAGACCCCGGCCATGCTGTCGCCGCGCATCACCAGCGCCGCAAGGATGATGGCACCAAACAGCACCAGGCCCAGCACCCGCCACCAGACGCCCTCGCCGCGCGCCGCAATGGCAACCACGCAAGCCAGCCCGATCACGGCGACACTGCCCAACACGCCCCATAGCGGAAAGACCAGTCCCGACAGCGCCAGCAAGCCGATCAGCACCATGCCGATCGGGCTCAGGGGCGCGCGCGAGACCATGGTTTCCCATTCGCGGTAAGCGCCGGCAAACACCGCGCCAACTACGGCGGCGAAGAAATAGCCGCCGACGAACAGTGCCGTTGCCGTCAGCGCGATCATCACCAGCGCCGAAATCAGCCGGGGTCCCAGATCGTGCCAGAGATGGCGGCGCGGGCTGGGAACAACCGTCACAGATTTATTGGGTTCGCTCACTTTTGCGCCGTTCCTATGCCGCCGAAGCGCCGATCGCGCCGCGAAAATGTCTCAAGCACCCGCACAAAGCTGGCTTCATCAAAATCGGGCCAGTGCTCATCGACAAAAACGAACTCGGCATAAGCCGCCTGCCACAGCAGGAAATTGGAAATGCGCTGTTCGCCACTGGTGCGAATGATCAGATCGGGATCCGGCAGTCCCGCCGTATATAGCGCTGCGTCGATAGTGGCCTCGCAAATATCGTCGGCCAACAGGCGTCCCGCGGCAACCTCGCGCGCAATCCGGCGGGTCGCCTCGGCAATCTCGGCCTTGGCGCCGTAATTGAAGGCCACCACCAGCACCAGCCCGGTATTGCCGGCCGTCTTGGCCTCGACATCGTCGATCACCCGCACCAGAGAGGGCTCCAGGCCCTCGCGCGTACCAATGATCCGTACCTTCACATTGTTGCGGATCAGCCGCTGCAGATCGGATGCAACGAAGCGGCGCAGAAGATTGAAAATGAAAGCAACCTCTTCGCGCGGCCGCGTCCAGTTCTCGGATGAGAAACTGAACACCGTCAGGTGCTTCACGCCGTAATTGATGCACAGTTCGACCAGATTGCGCAGCGCCTTGACGCCCTCGATATGGCCCTCGGTCCGCCGCTTGCCACGCGCAACTGCCCAGCGTCCATTGCCATCCATGATGACGCCGAGATGCTCTGGCACGCGCATAGGCGCGTGCTGCACAGGATCTGCTGCGATGGCCGGATCAATAGACATCTACGCCCTCCAGCGCAGCGGGCTGTCTCAAACCTGCATGATTTCGGCTTCTTTGGCCGCAACAACCTGATCGATCTCGGTAACGGCAGCATCCGTGGCCTTTTGCACCAGATCGGACTGGGCGCGCACGTCATCCTGTCCCAGATCACCGTCTTTTTCGGCCTTCTTGAGCGCGTCCATGCCATCGCGACGGATGTGCCGCACCGCGACGCGCGCCGCTTCGGCATAATTGTGGGCGACCTTGGTCAGTTCGCGACGACGCTCTTCATTGAGCTCGGGCAGCGGCACGCGAATGATCTGCCCCTCACCCATCGGATTGAGCCCCAGACCGCTATCGCGAATGGCCTTTTCAACCGCATTGGCCATGCTGCGATCCCACACCTGCACGCTGAGCATGCGGGCCTCGGGGACGGTGACGGTAGCGACCTGGTTGAGTGGCATGCGCGACCCGTAGGCCTCCACGGTCACCGGCTCCAGCAGGCTGGCGCTGGCACGGCCGGTGCGCAAGCCCATCAATTCGTCCCGCAGGGACGCAATCGACTTCTGCATGCGGGTTTTGAGGTCGTCCAGGTTATAGGCCATTCTTTCGTCCTTCCAGTCCAGATCGGCTAGCCAACGCGCGTCGAACGGGCAGTCCCCGCCAGCACGCCAGCCAGGCCAGCTTCGTCGTCAAGTGCATATACGATTATCGGCAAGCCATTGTCGCGGGCAAGCGCGAATGCTGCAGTATCCATGACCTTGAGATTGCGGCCAATGACTTCATCATAGCTCACCGTTTCATAGCGGGTGGCGTTGGGATCGGTCTTGGGATCGGCTGAATAGACGCCATCCACCTTGGTCCCCTTGAGCAGAACATCGCAATCGAGCTCGATGGCCTTGAGCGCTGCGGCAGTATCGGTGGTGAAGAACGGATTGCCGGTGCCGCCGGCGCACACCACCACAAAGCCCTCATCAAGCGCCGCCTTGGCCGCGCGGGCGGTGAAGCTGTCGGCCACCGATGGCATGTTGAGCGCCGAGAACACCTTGGACTTCATGCCCTGCCGGGTGATGGCATTGCTCAGGGCCAGCGAATTGATCACCGTGCCCAGCATGCCCATCAGATCGGCGGTCACCCGGTCGGTACCATTGGCGGCCACGGCCATGCCGCGGAAAATATTGCCAGCCCCGATCACGATAGCGATCTGCGTACCGTTTTTGGCGGCATCAGCGACCTGCTTAGCGACGGACTGCAGAAATTCAGGTTCAATACCGAACGATTGGTCTCCGGCCAGCACCTCACCCGATACCTTGAGCAAAATGCGTTTGTAGGCAGGCACCATCATCGAACCCCTTGCGGAAAAAACGGCGGGGCACCGAATCCGGCAGCCCTGCAGACACTAAGGCAAAAGCGCCTTCAAAAGAAAGCGCGACGCCAGTTGAAACGAATTCAGACAGAGTTTTGTGCTCAATCCCGGGCCAAAACATGGCCGAGCGGGAGAACGGCGGGCAGGCCCTTGGGCCCACCCGCAATGTTGTGGGGCGTGACTAGTTCTTCACGCCGGCAGTGGCAGCGACTTCAGCGGCGAAGTCGCTCTCGGCCTTCTCGATGCCCTCGCCCAGGGCAAAGCGCACAAAGCGGGTCAGCTTGATCGGCGCGCCAACATCCTTTTCGGCGTTCTTGATGGCGTCGGCGACCTTGGTCTCGCCGTCGATCACAAACACCTGGCTGAGCAGCGTGACTTCTTCGAAGTACTTGCGCATCCGGCCTTCGACCATCTTTTCGGCGATCTCGGCGGACTTGCCGCTTTCCTTGACCTGCTCGAGAATGATGGCACGCTCGCGCGCCACCACATCCTGATCCAGTTCGTCGGTCGAAATCGCCTGCGGCTGGGCCGCCGCGATGTGCATCGCCAGCTGCTTGCCGAGAGCCGACAGCGCAGCCTTGTCGCCGCTCGATTCCAGCGCCACCAGAATGCCGATCTTGCCCAGGCCGGCCTTGACGGCGTTGTGGACATAGCTTTCCACCACGCCATCCGTGACCGAAACGATCGCGGTGCGGCGCAGATTCATGTTCTCGCCGATCTTGGCGATGGCGTCGTTCAGTTCGGCCGAAACCGAATTGGCCGAGCCAGGGAACGGCATGTCGGCCAGCTTGGCGACATCGCCATTGGCGTCCAGCGCCAGCTTGGCAATGGTGCCGACAATGTCCTGGAACTGCTCGTTGCGGGCAACGAAATCGGTTTCCGAGTTCACTTCGACAGCGGCAGCGCTGGTGCCGGCGGTAGCAATGCCAACCAGACCTTCAGCGGCAACGCGGTCGGCCTTCTTGGCAGCCTTGGCCAGGCCACGGGTGCGCAACCAGTCGATTGCCGCTTCCATGTCGCCATTGGTTTCAGCCAGGGCCTTCTTGCAGTCCATCATCCCGACGCCAGTCGAGTCGCGGAGCTGCTTGACCATTCCTGCAGTGATTTCCATGGTGTCACCTCTTGGCGGCCCCATCACCGGGGCCGCATGGTTCAAATCAGTACAATGTTCGCCAATAGCGAACTTAGTTGACGGTTGGCTCTGCGGCCGGTGCTGCAGCGGCAGGCTCTGCGGCAGCAGGCGCTTCCGGAGCGGCTTCAACCGGCAGCTCTTCAGCCGGTGTACGCTCGGTGGCGCCGGCATCCGCACCGAAATCCGACGACGAACGGGCAATACCATCGATGGCCGCCTTGGCGATCAGCGAGGTGTACAGCTCCAGCGCGCGCGAGGCATCGTCATTGCCGGGGATGGCATAGTCGACCGTGTCGGGATCGCAATTGGTATCGACGATGGCAATAACCGGAATCCCCAGACGACGGGCTTCCTTGATCGCATTGGCTTCCTTGTTCGTGTCGATCACGAACAACAGCGATGGCAGGTTGCCCATGTCCTTGATGCCGCCCAGATCACGCTCCAGGCGCTCACCTTCGCGGCTCATCATCAGACGTTCCTTCTTGGTGCGCAGGGCGAGCTGGTCCTCGCTCATGCCTTCCAGCTCGCGCAGGCGAGCGATGGACTTGGAAATCGTCTGCCAGTTGGTCAGCGTGCCGCCGAGCCAGCGCGAGTTCACAAAATACTGGGCGGACTGCTTGGCAGCCTCGGCCACCAGGGGGGCAGCCTGACGCTTGGTGCCAACGAACAGCAGACGGCCGCCATCAGCAACCGTGTCGCTGACCAGCTGCAGCGCGCGGCTCAGTGCCGGCACGGTCTGGCTCAGATCGAGAATGTGGATGTCGTTGCGAACGCCGAAAATGTGGCGTTCCATCTTGGGGTTCCAGCGGTGCTTCTGGTGACCAAAGTGAACGCCAGCTTCGAGCAATTGACGCATAGAAAAATCGGGCAGTGCCATGATGGCTGCTCCTTGTTTACCGGTTGATGCCTCCACGAAGCCTTGCGACGGTATCCCGCCACCGGATGGCATTTCGGTTTCCCGAAACACCTGCCTCGTGTGTGAAATCGCGCTGACACGCAGTCAAACGCATGCGCGCTATAGGCGAAGACCGGCACAAAGGCAAGCGCAAGCGCCGCCTGCGACGCGGGTATCGGACAAGACGGACTCCGAGACGGCTTTCGCCTCTTGAGTAAAATAAAATGAGACGAGAGCCGTCTCGGAGCGCTGGTTTTTGGAACTGTCCGGCGGCATGGGGGTCGCTCGCCCCCTCACGGCCGGACTTGGAACCTGTGGAAGAGGCGCCTCCCACCCAGCTCACCCCACCACTGTTCGCCTGCAGGCCGCCGTGTGGGGTGATGGCGGCAGTATGCGCGCGGATTTGGCTGCGGGGATAAGATGGGCACATTCGGCATCGCGGGGTGGCGTCCTGCCGGCGTCGAACAGGTAACCGTACGCTTACGGATCAGGCGGGGTTGGCCACCGCCGCGCTCCCGCCCGCATCGTCATCGTCCTTGCCCGCGGCATAGGCGCGCGACAGGTCGCGATAGGGCCGCGAATTGAAGGCGATCACCGTCACCAGCACACCGACCATGCCGGCCAGGGTGAACACCAGCGCCATGCCCCGGTCGGGACCGGTACCGAACCAGCTGCCGATCGATTGCGCCCCTGCCCCGTCGGTCATGAACGGGATCACCACGAACTGGGTGAGCGGTCCGATCAGGAACGCGGTCAGGGGCGAGGCGGATTGCTCCACCGACTGGGCAAAGCCGAACACGCGCCCCTGCCGTTCCAGCGGCACTACCTTCTGCAGCGTCGTGTGTTCGGCCGCCTCGGCATAGGGCCCCAGCAGCATCCAGACGAAACAGCCTGCGGCCAGCAGCCAGATCGAGGATTGCAGCGTGAAGACGCAGCAGGCGGACCAGGTGATCAGGTTCACCAGCAGCAGCGTGCGGAGCGGGTTCTTGCCCAGCCCGGTGCGGGAGATGATGATACCGCTCAGGATAAAGGCGGTGGACAGCACGCCGAACAGCAGGCCCCAGACCTCGACGCTCACCAGCGACAAGCCATAGGCGTCGAGCAGCGCCATGAAGATGCCACCCAGGAAGTTGTTGAAGCAGGCAAAAAAGATCAGGGCAAACAGCCCCGGCACGGCGGCGATCACGCCGATCGTGCCGGCGATATCGACGCGCCTGGGTTCGGCCGGCTGATCGGCGCTCGGCGCCACGCGTCCCTCGTCGATGCGCACCAGACCAAGATGCAGCAGGACCAGGACTGTGCTGACCAGGGCCAGGCTGATCACGCCCAGCATGCCGGTATAGGCGACCAGAAAGCCGGAAATAACCGAGGTGGTGAGAAAGCCGATGCCCGAGACCATGCCGACCAGGCCATTGGCCTTGTCGCGTTCGCCTTCCGGAATAAGGATCGTCACCAATGTGGTCAGGGCGATGGAGCGGATATTGCCGGCAATGACCCCCAGCATCACCAGCAGCACGAAGCCCCAGAGATAGGGGCCATAAGGGTCGGTAAAGGCGCCTTCCGGCTCCAGCAGCAGGATGACAAGGCTTGCCCCATAGAACAGCGCCGAGACCAGGCTCGAGCCCAGCATCGCCATCTTCTTGGCATTGTGATCGACGATCGAGCCGAACCAGAAGCCGAAACCCGCGGTGAATACCAGATAGACGCCGGCGATCATGCCGGTCGCGAACACCGACTGGGTTTCAATGAAGGTCCAGAACGTAATGGCGAACCAGACGGTGAAATTGGTGATATTGGCCACGAGGTTATTGGCCAGGATTTGGTGAAACGGCTTCATCTTTCGGCCTCGTTCCTGCGGTCGCGCGCTATGCGGGCGGGCAATTGCTGAGTGTAGCTGTGCGCCGGCAGACTGACGAGATGTGTCAGCAGCCGGCACCATAGCGACGAGCAGCAAAGGGCGTTTTCGACATGTTGGCGCGAAGGGGGGCCGCGTATGCCGATGATGTCGGGATGACAGGCGACAACGCAGGGAGCTGCCAGCCTGACGGTGCGAACGGAAAAGGCGGAGGACGGGCTCCTGGCAGTCGCGCATCCTACCCGAACGACACCATCTAGGCAGAGCGCGCCTGCGACCGGGCCGATCGGAGGTCCCGGGCCGGTGATTGTCCGAACAGCCGGCCATATTCGCGGGTAAATTGGGGGATGCTCTCATAGCCAACGGCATAGGCCGCATTGCTGATGGCAGCGCCCTCGGCCATCAGCATTCGGCGCGCTTCGATCAGCCGGAACTGCTTTTGAAACTGCAGCGGCGTCAGCGACGTCACGGCCCGGAAATGGTCATGGAAGGACGAGGTGCCCATGCCTGCAGCCTTTGCCAGCTGCTCGACCGGCAGCACGTCGGCATGGCGTTCGCGAATGATCGCTACGGCACGGCGGATGCGCTGGACATGGCTGTCGCTGACACCAAGCGCCCGGATGGCACCACCATGGCGTCCGGAGAGCAGCCAGAAGTGGAGCTCGCGAACAAGCTGGTTCTGCAGGACCGACAGTGAGGCCGGGCGATTGATCAGCCGCATCAGACGCAGAGCCGCATCAGCCACCTCTGCATCGGTGGGATCGACGCGAACCGGCTGACCAGCCACGAATGGCGACGAGCCGATCTCCTCGACCAGGGTCGCGATGACGGACGGATTCAGGTCGACGATCAGGGAATAGTAGGGTTCGGCGGCATTGGCCCGGGTGACCTGGCTGACGGTCGGCACATCGGCGGTGATGAGCAGCGAGTCCCCAGCACCGAAGTCGTAGGTGTCGCTACCCTGCATAACCCGTTTATTGCCCTGCAATACCAAGGCGACCATGGGCGAATTGATGGCGAACTGCAGGGCCGTCGGAACCAGTTCCCGAACGATCGTCAGGCCGGGTATGGGCGTCCTGGCTATGCCCACCGCGTCGGTGTGGATCGAAGCAAAGCGATGGACGGCGGCGAGCAGGGTATTTTCCATAACAAAACTCTAGTGCCAGGTGCTGACGACCACAACCGGCATTGGAGGATTAGGCAAGACAAGTCGAGTTTCGGGCAACCGGCGCGTCTTCAGCCGGGCAATAACGCCTTCCATCAATCGCAACGGAAGGACATCTCCATGACAACCATATCCATCGTCACCGGCGCCAGCCGCGGCCTGGGTCGCAACACGGCCCTCAATATCGCCCGCATGGGCGGCGACGTCATCCTGACCTATCGCAACGGCCAGGAGAATGCCGAGCGCGTGGTCGCCGAGATCGCGGCTCTTGGCCGCAAAGCCGTGGCCCTGCAGCTCGATACCGGCGTCGTCGCCAGCTTCCCGGCCTTTGTCGAGAAGGTGCGCGCGATCCTTGCCTCCTGGGAACGTGACGGCTTCGATCACCTCGTCAACAATGCCGGGCATGGTGAGATGGCAATGCTTGCCGAAACCACCGAGGCCCAGTTCGACGCCCTGTTCGACGTGCATGTAAAGGGCGTGTTCTTTCTCACTCAGGCGCTGTTGCCCCTAGTGGTCGATGGCGGTCGGATCGTCAATTTCTCGAGTGGGCTGACCCGCGTCTCCAGCCCAGGTTTTTCAGCTTACTCCGCTGCCAAGGGCGCCGTCGAAATCATGACGCTCTATATGGCCAAGGAACTGGGCAGCCGCGGCATTACCGCCAACACCATTGCGCCCGGCGCGATCGAGACGGATTTCCTGGGTGGGGTCGTGCGCGATACGCCGGCCTACAAGGAAGCCTTTGCCGCCATGATCGCCCTGGGCCGCGTGGGCCTGCCGGACGATATCGGGCCAGCCGTCGCCAGCCTGCTGCAGCCCGCCAACCGCTGGGTCACCGCGCAGCGGATCGAAGTTTCGGGCGGCCAGAACATCTAGCCATACCGACAGGCACGGTCGTCGCGACCCAGGCGACGACCGTGCCACCTCGGCCAATGCGGTCGATCCATTCGCGACAATTTGGAGTTGCGTGACAAACGCACTAGTAGCACCAGCGCTGATAGGCCGGGTTCTCGACCTTCATGTCCTCGAACAGCCAAACCATCCTGTCCAGAAACCAAGTCTTGGCGAGGATGACGCCGCCGATTCCGGCAAGGGTCGGCCAAGCCTCCAGCATGGCCAGTCCGTAGATCGCTAGCAGCGAAGTTGAACCGTTGAGGATCGACAGCAGCAATGCCGCCTGTCGATGCCCGGCAGGAATGGGAATCAGCTTGCGATTCAACCATACCCGTTCACCGAGCACCGCCTTAGACGCCCAATTGTCTGTTGAGTTGGGCTTTGGGAAAATCCTGGGATTGGCCCAGATCCAAAGCATGGCGGCGGCAATTGGCAGCAGCGACCACCATCCGAGCCAGATGCGACTCCATATCCCCATGGCGAGCAGCGGCAGGCCCAGATAGCGCGTATAAACGCTCAGGGGATTGGCATGACGTTGCCATGTGGCGTCATCCATCGACATGATGCGTTCCGCGATACTGTCATTGCCACTCATGCTGACGCTCCCTGCTTCGCGAAAATCCCGAAACCTGCAACAGACAAGATCAGGGGACAAGAACCACCTGCAAGGTCCGCTTCA
>NZ_JAUYGL010000057.1 GCF_030689745.1 Devosia sp. | reverse complement strand
CAGGGCTACGCCATCGAGTTCGCCTCCAGCGAGGCGCTCTTATATCGCCAGAAAGGCAAAACCGGGGAACTTGCCGGCAAACTCGTCGAGGCAGTTGCCATACTGGCCTTCTGCCCTGGCGGAGTCACCCTATTCCAGACGCACTTCGACGCGAATACCCAACCGCGCACCTAATCAGCGCGATAAGGCCAACATCACAACTAATCAGTTGCAAACCCTTGACATTAGCGGTTAGCCGTGGTAATATAGGGTTAGAACATTTCGAGAGGAGGAGCAAGCAAATGCCCTGCAACGCAGTGGCGGTTACCACGGCGAAAGTAGCCCCGGAAGTCACGGAGCGCGTGCTAGGCTCCAGCGCTGCGCTCGACAGCCTCGTGAAGCTGATCGTGGCAAAGACAGGCGAGCCGACTACCTGCATTCAGAACCATTTCTACCGCGGGCACACCGAGCGGACGGCGGGGTTCTGGATCGAGACCAGCGGCTACCAGGTCTCGCTGCGCGGTGGACACCTTCAGGTGCAGGCCAAGCGTCCCCGCACACTAGCCGATGCCGAGGCCCTGAAGGCCGAGCTAACGGCCTATTTGCCGAAGCTCGCCAACCGGCTGCTCCAGGTCCAGATTCAAGGAGTGCTGAGCCTGAAGTACAGGGTCACGCAAAGCCAGTATCAGGGCGAGGCCCTCGTACTGCGGTTGGAGGTGTAGTGATGAAGGTGCGAGTAACGATCCAGAACGGGCGCATCAACATCGCCGTCGAAGAAGGCACGCTCGAAGAGGGGGCCGTCAAGATCAGGGAGATCGAGCGCATCCTACAGGCCCAGGGCATCACGCTCGCCGACGAGGGCGAGGTAGAGCAGCACCGGCATGACGATGCCCACGTGTATACGGGGGTGCAGGCATGACTGAGCAGAACGGCACCCCTTGGGTCGATGATCTCAAGACCAAGTTATCCGCCGGTGTCATGCAGGCCGTCATCCTGCACGGGGAGGTGCGCGACTACGTGCACCACAACACCACGCTGCGCCAGCGGCTCACCCGGTTGTTCGACCGCTGCGAAGTGATAGCATTCTACAACAGGTCAGAGGGCCTCACGGTGGCGTTGCCGAGCATGAAAGCCAAGGCAGTCAAGGCACTCGGCCTTGACACGAACGCCCAGAGTGACCCGTTCCTACCAGGTAATACCCCACAGACCCCCGAGGACATCTTCGATAACCTGCCGAAAGACCCGTCGAGCTGCTTGCCGCTGATCGAGCAGCTACTAAAGACACGCACTGATCTCAAGGACAGCAACGGCAACTCGCACCTCGATGAAAACGGCAAGGTCGTCTACGGTGAGCTGTTCGCCGCCGTGGTCATCGAGTTCGCCGAGACCATTGCCCCTGCAACCGACAAGGCAATGATGAGCCCGCCCGACCGCACCAACCTCGTGACGTTGCTGCGCTGGGGCCTCGACAAGCAGATCGAGAGCGCCAAGAATATCGTGGTGCTCACGACAGGGCTACTCACCGAGCTGCACCCCGATCTGCGGGCGGCGAGCGCCAAGTACGAGGCATTCCTGATCCCGTTGCCCGGCTACGATGACCGGCTCGACTACATCGAGTACCTGCGGGGCGAGTACAAGGACGTCGCGCTCGCCGTGCCGGCAGCGGAGCTTGCGGCAATGACCGCTGGCCTCAGCCGCCTGCACATCGAAGACCTATTCCTGCGCGCCGGCCCCGGCACGCCCATCGACCGCGATCTCGTCACGGAGCGCAAGGGCTCAATCATAGCCAGCGAGTACGCCGATGTCATCGAGATTATCGAGCCGACTGAGGGCTTCGAGTCTATCGGCGGGCTGGACTACGTGAAAGACTGGGCGCGCGAAGACGTGATCGCGCCGATGCTTCGCGGCGACTACCGGCGTGTCCCGATGGGTGCGCTGCTCTGTGGCCCCGCCGGCACTGGCAAGACGGCCTTCGTCAAGGCGCTGGCGAAAGAGGCGGGCATCAACTGCGTCGAGTTGAAGCCGTCCAAGATTCTCGGCGGCATCGTGGGGCAGTCCGAGCACAACATGGAAAAGGCGCTGCGCTGCATCGAAGCAATGTCACCGACCATCGTCTTCATCGACGAACTCGACCAGACAATGAGGCGCGGTGAGGGCGGCTCCAGCGGTGGCGACTCCGTGAACAACAACCTCTTCAAGCGGCTGTTGGAGTTCCTCGGCAACACTCAGCACCGGGGCAAGATATTCTTCCTCGGCGCCACTAACCGACCCGACCTGATCGACGCCGCCGTGAAGAGGCCCGGCCGCATCGACGTAAAGTTGCCGTTCCTCGTGCCGGACGCCGGGACGCGCCCGCAAATCCTGAAGGCACTACTCAACCGCCACAGCATCGCTCTTTTACCGGGGCCGAACGATGCCGAGTGCGCGCCCAGGCTGATCGCCCAGACCGACGACTGGACGGGCGCTGAGCTCGAGATGCTTGTCCTCAAGGCGTGGCGACTAGCCGGCAGGCAGGGACGCGACAGCGTGGACTACGCGCTGCTGCTGGATGCCCGTGGCCGGTTGAAGAAGTCCACAGCCGACATCAGGACGATGACGGACCTGGCGCTGGCCGAGGTGAGCGACCTAGACCTCGTACCGCCAGCCTTCCGTGAGCGCGCGTCCGACAAGGACACGCTGCAGGCCAGTATCGCCGCCGGGCTCGGTTCGGAGCGGCGGGGGAGGCGTGAGCTGTGATAACCATAGAAGAGGCCCGCAGGGAATTGGCCCATGCCATCGGCGAGGACGCCAGCGAGATCACCATCCGACCGATGCCGCTGGCCGTCGAGCAGGCCATCTGCGAGGGCGTGACCGTCGAGATCAACATTGGCCGCTGGCGGGCGACTAGCCGGCTGGCCCCCGCCGACCTCGGCATCGGCGGCGACAGCGCCGAGGAGCGCGAAGTCTGGGCGCAGTACCTCAGCTTCGGCGAGAAGAAGCTGCTGCCGCGCGAAATCCTCACGAAGCTGGCCGGGCTTGAGATGAGCGCACGCGACAATCTGGAGCGCTACTCGTACAAGACGCCGTGGGGCCGGTTCGTGCCGTCCACGGCCTATCAGACTTGGAAGAGCAAGAACGAGGGCTACCGCCAGCAGTACCTTGCCAAGCGCGACGAGCTCGTTGCCAATTTCCCTGACATCCGCCGCGCAGTGATCGGCGCTTACCGCAAGCAGGCTCACGCGGCCTACGACCGGCTATGCAAGCTCGACGCGCAGCCGAAGCTTTCCGAGGCCCACTTCGTCGAGCAGTTCGTCGACGAGATCGCCCGCCTGATGCGCTCGGCGCAGGAAATCTACGACTCGATCACCTTCGAGACGAAACTGAGCTACATCCCGTTGCCGTCACAGACCGCGGCTGATCTGGCCGAGGCCGACCGCATCCGGGGCGAGCGTGACAAGCAGTGGGCCGCCGACCACATCGAGGACGCCGCCCTCGCGGCTCGCCGCAGGGCGATGGACGCCATGACCGCTGACCTACTCGCATCGTTCCAACGCGAGAAGCGCGAGCAAATTGACACGTTCATCTCCGGCGTGCTCGCCCAGCTACGCCAGCAAGTCTACGACGTGGCACTCGACGCACTGGCGTCCATCCAGCGCAACGACGGCAAGCTCATCGGCAAGAGCGCCGAGCAACTACGCAACATGATCGCCACTGTGGGTAAGCTCAACTTCGCGGGCGACGCCGACCTCGACCGGCAGCTCAGGTCGCTGGCCTTGCAGCTCGGCCCCTGCGAGGGGCCGCGCGACGCGACTGGCGTAGGGCGGGCGCTGCAAGCCCTGGGCACTGGCTGCCGGGCCGTGCTACTCGATCTTGGTGAGGAGCCGAAGCGCTCCGGTCGGGCACTTGGCATCGACGACAGCGTGCCGCTCGAAGTGGTGCGCCGGCAACGCAGAGCGCTCGGGTTCGACGACTCGCTACCGCTCGCGGAGTCCATTCGCACGAGGGCCGGGGGCTTCTAGGCCCCCGGCCGGGAGAGTGACATGAGCAACGCCACCCGCTCACTCAGAGTGGCCGATACAGCGAGAATCCGAGAAGCGGCGGCCATGGAGAATTACCTAGAAGCCCGGCGCGTGCTGAAGCGCCAATTAGCGGAGGCCAAGGATGCCCTCGTGAAACTGTACGTTGACCAATTGGCCGCGGCGAGGGAAGAATACGAGGCGGCCATATGGAGGGGGTGTAATGAGTAACACCCTCGCTGTTCTCACGTACCTGGTCCTGAACCTCGCGGACATGTTCTCCACAATGGTTGGGCTGCGTGCCGGGCTGCACGAGATCAGCCCGGTGCCGGCATGGGGCATGGCGACCTTCGGCGAGCTGCCAATCTACACCCTCAAGGAGGGCGTCATACTGTTGCTCCTCGTCGCGCTACTGGTGCTAGTCAGGCGCTATCCGTGGTTGTGGCGAACGGTGCACATCTGGAACTTGCTATTCGCGCTGGTTGTCGCGTTCAATCTGATGCAGGTGGTGCTAGGATGAGCGCCGAGAGCCAGATGCTAACGGTATTACTCGTAGTCCTTTGGCTTACGGCTGGCTACCTGCCTACACGGGTGATAAAGCACTTCTTCGTCACAGAGTATGGCGACAGTTTAGGGGCCGGGGCGTGGGATCGTGGCGACGCGGTGCGTTGCATATGGGTGACGCTGTTAGGTCCGTTTGGCGGCCTGACCGCGCTATTTGTAAGGTGGGGGTGGGGTGCTCGATCCACTCCATGGGGGTGGATGTGGTAAGGCTGTTTGACGTCGTTGGCGGTGTTGCTGAGCGGTTGGCGCAGGCTACCACGCTCGGCGCCCTCTCGCTGCTGCTGTATCGCGTGCTGCATGGCATTGGCAGGCTATGATGAGACGATCTATCTCTGGGGCCATCAGGGTGCGCTTAACTGAGATCGAGCGCACTATCGTGATCAACGGGATGCGGGAGCTTTTGTCGGTATTTGAAGATATGAGTGCTCTGAGTCGTCAGGAGGCCGCCACCAAACGCAGCATCGAGGGCATCATAACCAAGGTGCGCCAGTCGGATATGTAAGCGCAGTCGGGCTCAACAGCCCAAGAAATAAGAGGAGGTTCCCCAATGGCAAGCATCCACATCCTGAACGAGCGCGGTGACACGGCCATCAGGTGGTCCGCCGAGGCGTACGTCGCCAAAGACCGCGATGCGGTAGCCGCTGTGCGCGAGGCAGAGCGCATCATGGCACAAGCCCGCAAGCAGGGCGCGAGCGCGTTTGCGGTGAAACCTGGCGAGCTGGCCCGGCGCATCGACAAGCTCGAGCCGGGCAGCGAGCAGAACGTCGTGATCGTGCCGCGCATCGCGGGGGGCTGAGCATGTGGAGTGCTCGATTCGCAGCGGGCTTTTGGCTCGCCTGGGCTGTGTTCACGCTGCTAACCGCTAGCCCGATCATCTACAGGCCCCTCTGGGTGGCCGGCAGCTACATTTCCATCGCTCTCGCGCTATGGCTGCTCGTGCAGGTGCCACTGCGCCGCGCGGCCCGCTGGCTGCCGGACATGCTGGTGGTCGCGTCGCGGGGCTCCGTGGTCTCGCTGCCATTACTCATACCAGGTTCGGAGCCATGGCTTGAGGCCGACGCAACCGCCCGACAACTACTCAAAGAGGTGCTGACACCAGACGAGTGTGCTCGGGTCGGCAGTAGGACGTTCTTTTCCATCCCCAGCCGACTCTATAAGGGGTGGGAGTACCTCGTACCTGGCCCTCGTGTATATGGGCAGGGAACCATTGTCCTACGCGACGAGCGACTTCAAACCCAACTCATAATGTGCGTGCAGCCCACGACCATGCTACCACCCGCCGACCGGATGCTAGTACACAAGCTCTGGATCGAGGCCGACGAGGACGGGTATCTAGGGCGGGCCAACAAGTGGGACCCGTTGACCCGGCTGCACGTGGCACCTGACTACCGGCCACGACAGGCGGTGCTGGCATGAACGCGCAAGAGAGCCTCGGCACAGCTATTCAGATCGCCGGGCAGGGCGTAGCCTACTGGCGCAGCGAGCTCGAGCGCGAGCGTGGCGAGCTCGCGCAACCCGCCCTCAAGAGCTCAGTCTTCGCGGCCACGCGCGAGTCCGCCGAGCACAGCGCGCGCCGGTTGAGGCAATACGAAACACGACTCCGGCTACTCTCCCAGGAGGCAATGCTGTGACGGGTGTGGCCGGATGAGTCGTAAACCCCGACCTGGTATCAGCAAGAAAGACCGTTTCGAGGTCTTCAAGCGCGACAAGTTCACCTGCCAATACTGCGGCAGGAGTGCCCCCGAAGTAGTCCTTCAGGTTGACCACATCACCCCCGTTTCCAAGCAAGGCGAGGATGATGTTCTGAACCTCATTACCTGCTGCAAGGACTGCAACGCCGGTAAGAGCGACCGCGAACTGACCGACGATACCGCAATTCGGAAGCGGAAGGCCCAGCTAGACGAACTGCAAGAGCGGCGCGAGCAGATCGAGATGATGGTCGAATGGCAGCGGGGATTGATTGGGTTAGGCGACCAGCAACTAGAAAGCGCCGCTGACCTGTGGAACAGTCTAACGCCCGGCTACTACCTCAACGACTACGGGCGCCAAGAGCTAAAGAAGATCATCGGTCGGTTTGGCTTTCAGGCTATCCTTGAGGCCATGCGTACGTCCGCCCAGCAATACCTGAAGCGTGACGAAGAGGGCAACATCACCCATGAGTCCGTTGACAAGGCCAATGACTTTGTTGGTCGCATCGCTGCTGCTCGGCAACGCGCCATTGAGAAGCCTTGGATGCAAGAGCTTTATTACATCCGGGGCATTATGCGCAACCACTTCCTCTTCTTCAGCCCTTACAGCCAACACCTAGCAATGTGCCGGCTCGAAGAAGCCTACGAGGCGGGGATAACTACCGAAACCCTCAAGCGGGTGGCAATGCAGGCCCGCAACTGGTCTGGTTGGCAGGACGAAATGGACTTCATTATGGCGAAGCAAAAGGGATAGCGAGATGCCGCGAAAGCGAATGCTCGATCCTGCACTTTGGGATGACCCAGACCTCGCGCCACTTACACCGATTGAGCGGTTGCTGTTTGTCGGCTTAATCAGTTTAGCCGACGACTACGGCCATGTCTCAGCGCATCCGGCCCTACTGCGAAAGTGGATATTCGGCTATGACGACATCACCACCGAGCAGGTAAGGACGATACGCGACCACATCCTTGTTTTCTGTCGCAACGTCGAGCTTTACGTCGTCGCTAACCAAGAGTACCTATGGCTGAAGACGTGGGAACGCCATCAAGACCTTCGCTTTCGTGCGAGGGCTCAGTATCCCTGCCACGCTTGCGGCTCCTACCATACGTCTGTGGACTTTGAGGGATGCGTGGATAAACCCGTCACAACACCAACGCCAACACTTACACAGTCCTTGCGTAGCCCTGACGTAGCTCTTGCGCAGTCCTTGCGGCCAGACTACGTTACGTTAGATCAAACTACGTCATGTCATGAAGAAGTAACATGTCCCGCCGCGCCTAACGGCGCTGAAACAGATAGTCTCCAACCTCCAAAGCGGTCGAAACGACCGCGGCAGCCGAACACGGAACTGCCAACCCAAGCGTTCAGAAACTTCTGGCAGGTATACCCCCGCAAGAAGGCGAGGACTGAAGCTGAAAATGCTTACGGGAAGGTCCTCAAGAGCGGAGTCACACCGGAGACCCTTTACGTGGGGGCGGCAAACTACGCGTCGGAATGCGCCTTAGCTTGTCGTGAGGAACAATTTACCCTCCTGCCAGCAACATTCCTGAACAAGAGGCGATTCGAGGACTATCAGAAAGCGCCAGACCCGGCCGACTTCGCGCCGCGCGTCGTTGGGCGGAAAGGAGTAGTTGTTAATGGCAATCCCAATCGGTCAAGCGCTGAAGTCGTTGAACCTGAGCCCCCCGACATCAGCAGCATCAAGAGCAAACTCTGAGTCCTTACCCGCTGACTGCTCAGTGTGTAAGGGTGCCGGGTGGTTGCGTTTGGATGTGCCGATAGGCGACCCCCGCTTCGGGCTGGCTCAAGCCTGCTCCTGCGGGATCGCGTTTCGCCGGCAGATCGCGGCGCTCGACGATGCGCTGCACTACACAGCCGAGATGCAGACCGAGCGGCTCTCCGACCACGATAGAGTCGATGGCCATGAGGCGGCTTACAACGCCGTGCGGGACTACATCGAACAGCCCTGCGGCTGGCTGTACCTGTACGGCCCGTTCGGCGACGGTAAGACGACGCTCTTGATGGCCGCGATCAACGGCTTGCGCGCGGCTGGCTACCTCGCGGTGCTCGCAGTCGTCCCAGAGCTCCTCGACTGGTTGCGCGCTGCGTTCGAGCCGGCGAATGCTCGGAGCTTCGACGGGGACTTCAACATGGTCAAGAACATCCCTGTGCTCGGCCTCGACGACTTGGGCAAAGAGAAGCCCTCGCCGTGGGTGGACGAGAAATTGTACGAGCTCTTGAACTGGCGCTACCGCCAGCATCTGCCGACGATCATCACGGCGAACTGTCACCCGAAAGACCTCGCCCAACCCGCGCTTACTAGCCGGTTCGGTGATGTGATGCTGTGCAAGACCGTCTTCGCCGGCAATAAAGACTTGCGGACATACCGCGGGAGGAGGCCGGTGCGGTGACGAAGGGAGGTTGAGTATGGCAAGGCTTTACTGGAAGCCACAAGGATTCGAGTACAAAGCATACGTCCCCTTCCAGGACACCGACGTAACAGAAGAGCAGGTAGACGAACATTTGGCCGAGTTGGGGGCTGCGGGATGGGAGATGGTGACGGCCATCGCCCATCGTCTGGGGATCACCTATTTCTTCAAGAGGCCGTTGCCGCCGCCCGGCCTGGAGATGCGTTGATACGTGTCGGCACAAAGTCGCTGTGTTTCGGGGTGCATCAGGTGCTCCTGCACCCGCTGTTCGTCTTCCTCGCGTGGCGCAAGTTGTACGGCTGGCCGTCGTGGCGGGAGGCTGTCTGCATCGTGATTCACGACTGGGGGTATTGGCAGGCCCCGAACATGGACGGACCGGAGGGAGAGGCGCATCCATGGGTCGGCGCGATGATTGCCCGGCGTCTGTTCGGCACTCACTACCTGTGGCTTTGCTTACTGCATAGCCGGCACCTGACACGGGCGCTCGGTATGTCTGTCCCCAGCCGACTCTGTTGGGCCGATAAGGCGTGGCATGACTTCATGCCTGCCTGGCTGTTCGTGGCATTGGCGCACCTGAGCGGTGAGTTCGCGGAATATCGGCGGGAGTGCGTCGCTGTCGGGCTCGTCGAGCCGTCGGCGACCGATATTGAGTGCTATCGGACGCTCAAGCAGTGGATCATGAACGGTCTCACGCAGGATGACTGCGGCGTGTCATCCTTACTCAGGGGAAAAGTGGAGGCGTGATATGAACTTCTACATTGCGGCTAAGTACATCCGGCGGCTAGAAATGCAAGGGTATGCGCGTGAACTGGAAGCCGTCGGACACTACGTGACATCACGCTGGCTGAGTGGCTCGCACGATGGCTTAGGCGATGGGAGTGACTCTGTAGCGGCCCGTGCCGTGTGGGCAGAAGAGGACGTCGATGATCTATGCGCCGCCGGTGCAATTATCTGCTTCACGGAGCCGGCTATAAGCATGGTCGGGCGAGGTGGTCGTCATATCGAGCTTGGCATAGCGATGGGCATGAACATCATCAGGCGCCACCTGCACATGAGGACTATGCGCCTGATCGTGGTTGGCCCACGCGAAAGCGTGTTTCACTGTCGCCCCGAACTCGATGTGTTCCCGACGTGGGCAGAATGCTTGGCGGCGCTGAGCATGGAGCCGGTGCGGCTGTGATCTTTGTCGATAAGCTGACGACCTATCCGCAGCGCCCATTCGGTCATCAACACTGGTGCCACTTGTGGACGGATGGCGACTTGGCTGAACTGCACGTGTTCGCCGAGGCGCTCGGGCTCAAGCGACGCTGGTTTCAAGATAAACACCTGTTGCCGCATTACGACCTAGTGCCGGGTAAGAGGCTCTTAGCCCTCCAGAAGGGCGCGCATGAGGCGTCGCTATTTGACTGGCTCAGAGAGAGGGTGCGGCCATGACCGAGGAGATGGATGTTGCCGAGCTGCGCGGGCGCCATGGAGTGCCCAGTTCCCGCTTCAAGCAGGGCGGCCGTCCGAAATACTTGAACCGGAAGCTGCTCGTCGAGGGCGAGGTGTGGCACAGTGAGGGCGAGTACAAGCGTTGGTGCGACCTGGTGATCGAGCAGCGGGCCGGCAACATCAGTAGCCTTCGACATGCCGTGCCGTTCGTGGTGTTCGACGGCTTCCGTGACCGTAAAGGCAAGTGGCAGCGCAAGATCGTCTACATTGCCGACTACTACTACTTCGATGAGGTGACGCACGAATGGGTCGCGGAAGATCACAAGGGCGGCGTCGGGGCGATCACCGCCGCCTTCAAGATCAAGCAGAAGCTGTTCCTCTGGCGCTACCCTGAGAGCGACTTTCGGATTCATGGCGCCGAGGAGCGGCCTCGGAGAGTGTCCGGCAAGAAGGGGGCTCACTTTGGGTAGGAAGCGAAGAGTCGTCACCCTTGATCAACTTGCGATGTTCGTAGTTAAGGCCGAAGAGGGACTGGCTGAGAAGCAGGTGGCTAGGCGGTTCAGAGTCCCTCTCAAGACGGTGCGCGCCACTTTTCGGAGGATACGCCAGAATACCAGAGCCCGCACTAATGCGCACGCCGTCTATCTGCTGTGGCCGCAGATCGAGCCGATGCTAACAAGGGAGCCCTGTGATGCAGGTTAGCCCGGGCGAGATATACGAGCGCTATAGGCTCGGCGCTGATTGGTTCAACAGACAGAATCCAAGCCTCCAAGCGCACCGCTTCGCGGAGCGCTGTGCACAAGGTGCATTGGTACTTGAGGTTGGCGCCGGCTCCGGTGCTGACGCCAAGTTCCTTAGAAGATCGGGGCTGTCAGTGGTGACAACGGATATTCAGTCCAATGTGGCGGACGTCCTTTGCGCGTTTGAGCACCTGCCATTTCGAGACAGTGTATTCGATGGCGTCTACGCACGCGGAGTGATTCACCTCTGCGATTCCCACATGGCGCAGGCCGAGGCGCTTCGGGTCTTGAGGCCAGGAGGTACTCTTTTCGTCTCTTATCTACTGGACATAATAACAGATGGGCACCGCTTAGACGTGATGGGCGTGCTGACGTGGGGCGATGTCAGTAAGGTGGTCATAGAGAAAACGAGTATCAGGCGAGATGTCGATCATGTCCACCAGGTCGTCGAGACGATGGTGATCAAATGAACCGCACAGAGGAGGGTGTTCATGCAAACGTTAGTTGCCGAAAGAAAGCCACTTACCCCGCGGGAATCCAAGCTCCCCTATGAGAAGCCCCTTTTGGTAAAGGAGCAAGGAATGACGTTTCCGCTGCGCATCCTACACCATGGCAAAGAGGTCATCTGCAAGCAGTGTAGCAGTTGCCACGCTTGTAGGTGAAAGGCCAAAGGCTACGTGAGGGGGGGGGTAGGCATGGATAAGGCGGCACGCGACATTCTCGTGCGCCGGTATGCGCAACGTGCCAGCAGGGCCGCTGACACTGATATTGATACTGACACGGCGCTGCTGGCACACCAGGTACGCGAGTCCTACCGGGATATTCGCCTCTTGGCGAACGAGGTCGAGTACCTGCAACAGCAGATCACCAAGCAAGACGGCTACCTGCGCGGGTTGCTCGACCAGCTCACGTTGGACGTGTTTCTATCGCTGTTCTACGCGCGGGGCTTGCCGCTGACCCGTAAGCTTTATGGTATAGCGAGTTCTGCGCGCGCGGCCCTCGGCATGGCAGGATACCCGGCGGAATATATCACGAGGATCACCAGGTCGTACCCCCCAATGGATCAGGAAGCCGCCCCAGAAGAGGTGGCGCCGTGAGGGATTTCGACGTGACCGTGGACATCGTACTCAAAGACCACCGCGACTACAGGGTGCGCGCACTCGACGAGTTTGACGCGCTGCGTATCGCTAGTAATATGGCCCTCCACGATATGGAGAAAGTGCCCTACCACGAGCTACAGACCAAGCCATATAATGCCCGCCGGCTACCGGATAGAGAGGGGGAGTGATGAGCGAGCCGGCTATCTTGAATCCCACCCCTGCACTAACCGCGAAGGCGATCATCGCGGTGCTGCGCAAGAATCACGAGCCGCCTCAGTACGCCTTCTTCGAGGAGCTGCGTTGCGGCACGGGCGCGACTCCCGGCGCTGATGCTGACCAGCGCCTCGACGCGTGGTGCATCAACTGCTGGCCGATGCACAGGCTTGCCCGTACTGCCTACGAGGTCAAGATCAGTCGCGCCGACTACCTGCTCGAGCTCAAGCACCCCCGCAAGCGTCGGCGTGCTCTGTTGCTCAGCAACCTGTTCTACTTCGTGGCACCCAAAGGCTTACTCCGCGAGGATGAGCTGCCGGTCGAGGCCGGCTTGATCGAGGTACTACCTGATGATTATGGCTACCTGCGCGCTCATACTCGCGTCCAGGCGCCGTGGCGAGACACGCCGATGCCGAACTGGCAGTTTGTGGCCAACCTTGCGCGGTTGGCCGCGACGAATGCGAGGAGACCATGACGAAGGCATGGTACATCTGGGTGAAGGATTCCGACGAGGGTGGTGAGATTCATTGGGGCGAGACCGCCGGTAAGGCCAAGGTCAAGGCGCGCCAGCAGGATGAACTCGTACAGGCCGACTACATGTGGACGGACATCTCCGCGAAACGGGCGCCGGCATTCGATGGCGAGGCCCGGACGCTGACGCCCCGCGACTGGATCGAGGCGGGCTACTCGTACCCGTGCGCGTTTTGTGAGTGTTCCATGACACGGGATGGCAAGTGGTGCGAGGACGGGCGTATACCTGGCGCACCCG
The DNA here is from genome assembly GCF_030689745.1 of Devosia sp. Taxonomy (GTDB): domain Bacteria; phylum Pseudomonadota; class Alphaproteobacteria; order Rhizobiales; family Devosiaceae; genus Devosia; species Devosia alba. Next base: position 1,255 of record NZ_JAUYGL010000057.1, on the reverse strand, counting down.
TGTTTGGCGAGGCCGGCGAGGCGTGGTGCAGTGAGTCCTGTAAGCAGGCAGAGGAACGCTTTAGAACAGGTGCAAGGTGGTACGGCGATGGCTGAAATCATCCGCGTCTTCCCGAAGCGAACCTCGCACACACCAACCGACGCCTTCGCTTTCCCGCGCGGCAAAGACCACTGGAGCGACCCGCCGATGGGGATGCTCCGGCCACCACCTGCCGATGTCGCCGAGGTGCACATCAGTTGCACCTTCACTTGGCAGATCGAGGAGGCTAAGCGGCTGGCGAGGGTGTGGGCTTTGTATTACCCCGTTGTGCGCGTCGGTGGGCCGGCATTCAACAGCCCCGCCGAGGACTTCGTGCCGGGCCGCTATCTCCGACACGGCCACACCTTTACCACCCGCGGGTGCAACAGCGACTGCCCGTGGTGCTTAGTGCCGGAGCGCGAGGGTGGGCTGCGACTGATCGAGGACTTCTGCGGCGGCAACAAGATCAACGACAACAATCTACTCCAAGCACCGGCGAGTCACCGGCGGGCTGTGTTTGCAATGCTGCGCCAACAGAAAAGAGCGGCAGTCTTTGCCGGGGGCCTCTCGGCCAGTCTCATAACAGACGAAATCGCTGAGGAGCTGCGCTCGCTGCGCATCGAGCAGTTGTTCCTCGCCGCTGATACCGAGAGCGCGCTGCGGCCCTTGGAACGTGCCTTGAAGCTACTCGCACCACTGGGGCGGCAAAAACTGCGCTGCTACGCGCTACTCGGTTTCAGTGGTGAGAGCTTCGCCAAGGCCGAGGCGCGGCTGCTGCGGATATGGGAGCTCGGCGCCATGCCGTTCGGGATTCTCTACCAGCCGAAGATGCTCAAGCGTATCGAGTATGGCAGCGATTGGCGTGAGCTGCAGAAGACGTGGACGCGGCCGGCCGCGATGAAAGCGCACATGAAGGAGATGGGGGTGAGTGATGCCAAAAGCTGAAACAGAGTCGCAACAGGTCCTCTCGCCAGCGCATGTCGAGGTGCTCGTCTTGGCGCTGGCCAGGGCTCGCGGCGAGGCCGGCTTCACCGAGGCCGAGGGGCTGATCGTGGTGAATTGGGCCAAGGGCGTAATCAGTGAGTATGGCACCCTCCTCAGCGTGCTCAACGGCTACACCCTCGTCGATGTCACGCCGGAGGGCCTTCTGGCATTCCGACTCAGTTCGGAGGGTCAGGCCGCACTGGATAAGCTACTGAAGCAAAAGCAGCCGCGGCGGCTGTTCGGCTAGCCGGTG
>NZ_JAUYGL010000050.1 GCF_030689745.1 Devosia sp. | reverse complement strand
GCTGATGCTGCGCTCATAAGGACGCACATAAGAGCGCAGCATAATGCACATGACGGTTCTTTCGGGCTCGGAGCGTCGACGTCGCTGGAGCCCGGCGGAGCGTGAAGAGCTCGTGCTGGCGTCGTTCGTGCCAGGTGCGGTGATTGCCGAAGTTGCACGGCAGTTCGATGTGTCGACGAGCCTGATCTACAAGTGGCGCCGCGACGTCCAGCCGTCCGATGCTATGGTTATGCCCGCGATCATAGCCGAGAGCGAGGCTCCTGCGGTACCGGCCGTGCCAGTGGATGTCCTTTCAGGCAGTCCGGCGATCCGTCTGGATCTGGCTGGTGGGACGACGGTGAGCATTGCCGTGACGGCGCCCGCTCGGTTGGTCCTGACGGTGCTGCGGGCACTGCGATGATCCCGGTTCGCTCCGACGTCCGTGTATGGCTGGCCAGCGGCCATACCGATATGCGCAAGGGGACGGGCTGGTTGGCGCGCCTGATCCAGGAAGGGCTGGGACGGGACCCGTTTGCCGGGGACGTGTTCGTGTTTCGGGACGAAACGGGTCGCTGATCAAGGCGCTCTGGCATGATGGCATCGGTCTGTCGCTGTATGCCAAGCGGCTGGAGCGCGGGCGCTTCATCTGGCCCTCCACGGTGGGCGGCGTGGTGCATCTGAGCGGCGCCCTGATGAGATATCTTCTCGAAGGGATCAACTGGCGCAACCCGCAGCAGGGCTGGCGCCCGACGCGGGCGGGATAGTTCGCATTTTCTTCGGCCATGGAGCATTTTCTGCTTCGCGCCGGGGGGCGGCTATGATTCCATCATGGTCATGCAAGCCAGCGTTTCGCCCATGCCCGATGACGTGGAAGCCCTCCAGGCGGCGTTGGCGGCTGCCAGCCTGCGGGCGGATCAGGCCGAGGTTGCACTGCTGGGCGTTCTAGCTGAGCGGTCCGATGACCAGGCGCTGATCGCCCACCTCAAGCTGCAGATCGAGAAGCTCAGGCACCAGCTTTCGGCAGCAAGTCCGAGCGCAGCCGGCGTTTGCTGGACCAGCTCGAGCTGCAGCTCGAGGAGCTGGAAGCCACAGCCAGCCAGGATGAGGCAGTGGCCCAGATTGCGGCCTGCAAGGTCGCCGGTACACCCGGCTTTGAACGCTGCCGCCCATCACGCCAGCCCTTCCCCGAGCGTCTACCGCGCGAGCGTCGTGTCATTACTGCGCCCTGTGCCTGTCCAGCCTGCGGCGGAAAGCGGTTGAGCCGGATCGGTGAAGATATCACCGAGACGCTCGAGGTCATCCCGCGCCAGTGGAAGGTCATCCAGACGGTTCGCGAGAAGGTCGCCTGCCGGGACTGCCAGAAGATCAGCCAGCCACCGGCGCCGTTCCATGTGGTGGCCCGCGGCTGGGCTGGTCCAAGCTTTCTGGCAATAATGCTGTTCGAGAAGTACGGGCAACACCAGCCGCTCAACCGGCAGGTCGAACGCTATGGCCGTGAAGGTGTGCCGCTGAGCCTGTCGACCTTGGCTGACCAGGTTGGTGCGGCCGCGGCCGTGCTCGAGCCCTTGCACCATCGGCTTGCCGCACATGTTATGTCAGCCGAACGGCTGCACGGGGACGATACAACCGTGCCGGTGTTGGCCAGGGGCAAGACGGCAACCGGCCGGATCTGGACCTACGTCCGGGACGATCGATCCTTTGGCGGACCCGCGCCGCCGGCGGCACTGTTCTTCTATTCGCCCAACCGCGCCGGTGAACATCCACGCCAGCATCTGCCGATTGGTCAGGGATTCTGCAGGCCGATGCCTATGGCGGTTATGCCCGGCTCTATGATGCTGGCCGCCAACCTGGGCTGATCATCGAGGCAGGATGCTGGAGCCATGCGCGCCGCGCCTTATTCGTGCTGGCCGATATCGAAGCAAGCGCCCGGCGCAGGGCTGACGGCAAGAAGCCGGCGTCGATCTCGCCGCTTGCCCTCGAGATCGTGCAGCGCATGGATCGCCTGCTCGAGGTCGAGCGCGCCGTCAACGGCCACTCTTCGCTTGCTCGCCTCGCGGCTCGCCAGGAGCGCAGCGCGTCATTGGTGGACGAACTCGAGGACCTGATGCTCAAGCACCGCCCCGGCTTGTCGCGGCGCGACGATCTGGCCAAGGCCATGGACTATATGCTCAAGCGCTGGCCGGTGTTCACCCGGTTCCTTCATGGCGGGCGCGTGTGCATGACCAACAATGCCGCAGAACGGCCTCTGAGAGGCATTGCTCTTGGGCGCAAGGCATGGCTGTTCGCCGGATCTGACCGTGGTGGGCAGCGGGCCGCCTTCATGTACAGCCTGATCGTCACCGCCAAGCTCAACGATATTGACCCGCAGGCTTGGCTGGCCGATGTTCTGGCCCGTATTGCCGACCATCGCAGTCATCAGCTGGACGACCTTCTGCCCTGGAACTGGGTGGCCTGGCAACAGATCAGGAAGATCGCGTGAACAGCGACCGCATTGCCCGGCTCCACATCCAGCTCGACGATGTGGAGCCCGCCATCTGGCGGCGCGTCGAGGTGCCATTGACCAGCACTTTCAAGGCCGTTCACGACGTCATTCAGGCCGTTATGCTGTTTGAGGACTATCATCTCTTCCAGTTCGAGATCGGCGACCGCCGCTATGGCTATGCCGATCCCGACTGGGGTGACGAGATGCGCGACGCCCGCTACCTCCGGCTTGGCGCAGTCCTGGCCCGCGGCGAGGCCCGATTCACCTATACCTATGATTTCGGCGACGACTGGCGCCATAGCGTTGTGGTCGAGGACGTTGCCGCCGCAAACCCGATGCTCGATTACCCGCGCTTTGCCGAGGGCGCCCGTCGCGCTCGCCCAGAAGATGTCGGCGGCCTCCCGGGCTTCGAAGAGTTCCTCGACGCCATGACCGACCCAAAGCATCCTGAGCACGACAGCGTCATGACCTGGTATGGCCGCCCCTTCGAACCGGACGATATCGGCCTGGTACTATCACCGCGCGCCTCGCCAAACTCGCCAAGCGCCGGGCCCAAGGCAAGGCGGGATTCGTGAAAAGCCGAAATCGCATCAACTAAACGGCGAGACACTCGCCCCGCGGAGTTCACCGGATGCTTACTCTGACGGCAGACACGGCAACCCAAAACGCCCCACCGAGAGGCCTCGGCGGGGTGGTACAATCGCTACGGTATGGGACGAAGCGGCTAAACTTCGAAGATGCGCTTGGCAGTCTGGTGCAAGCAGGGGCCGGGCCCATCGGACTCGATCATGTAGTTGTCACAGATCACCGAAAAGGTTTCACCGTCATCAAAACCGGGGTGAACTGCAAGGCACATGCCGGTCTGGATGGTCATGGTCTCGTCGCGCCTGATCAGGGGTCGTTCCACCATGTCGACGCCCTGCCCATGGGCGTAAAGTCGGGTTTCTGGCTGCAACCCGTACTCGATCATCCAGTCATCATGTGCCCGAGCGATTTCGGCAGCGGGTGTCCCCGGCAGCAGCAGCGACAGGCTATGATCCTGAGCGGCGCGCATGAGCTCGAACCTTTCCAGTAGCTGGGAAGAAGCCTTGCCCAGCACAATAGTACGCGCGATTTCGGTATAGAGCCCGGATGGGCCATTCACCTCGATCAGCAGGGAGAAATGATCCCCAACCTGCAGGGTACGGCCCTGCAGTGCCCGTCCCATAAAACGGGAGGACACTCCCAGAGGGGCTGAGGTGCCGAGCAAAATTCCCTGGTCACTGCCCAAGCGATGCGCCTCGGCCTGGGCGGTGTTGGCGATATCGATATCGGACAGCCCAGGCCGAATTGTTGCGCAGACCTTGGCAAAAACAGCATCCTGCAAGGCCGCAACAGCACCGAGAGCAGCAATCTCTTCGGAGCTCTTGATCGCCTTGATCACATCAAGACTATTGCTGGCATCGCTCAATTCAAGGCCGCTGACCGCCCGCAAGGCGTCAACAATTGCGCTGGGCAAAGCGTCCGGTGCCAGCACGCCGACACGGCGCACGCCGGTTCGGCGCAACTCGGCCACCAGCAGATCAGCATCATAACGGTTGCTATAGGCGATCGAAGCAAACGAGGGAGTGTGGACAAGCCGGCCGACGCCGCGGTAGGCGGGGTTGTCGGCCAAATCCGTCCGAACCACGTCAAATGCCCCCATTTCGATGCTGGTCATCGGTTGATCGGCGTAGAAGATAATTGTGCGCGGATAGCCATTGCTCGCCGCCAGATCGGTGAACCAGCGAACATAGCCGCCTACCCAGTCACTGGCGTTCTGCATCACCAGAGCATCAATTCCTTCGGCGGCCATCATCACGCGGGCGGCGGTCCAGCGACGTTCCAGTTCAGCTTGAGAGATGGTGGACCGCAGTCGATTGGACATCATGAGACTATCTCCGGATTGCGCGGGACGCGATTGAGCAGATCGACGAGACCTGTGGCGGCAAAGCGGCACAGATTATCCTGGGTCAGCGGCAATACCTGCTCGGCGTAGACATCGGACATGCCGCCAATATGGGGCGTGACCAAGACTCTTGGGTGCGACCAGAACCGGTGGTCGGCAGGTAGGGGTTCGCTAGCAAAGACATCCAACGCAGCCCCGGCAATCGCGCCGCGATCAAGGTGATGGAGTAATGCCACTTCATCGACACAGCCGCCTCGAGCGATATTGACCAGATGGGCCGAAGGCTTCATCGCCGTCATCACGGCGTCATCAATGATATGATGGGTCTGTTCGGAATAGGGCACAACCACCACCACAAAATCAGCTTCGGCAACCGCCGTGGTGATCTCGCGCCTTGGATAGATTCTGCTGAAGCCGTCAACCGCCCTGCGGCCATCGGAGACGCCCGTCAACACGGCGCCAAACGGCAAGGATCGTGCCGCCAGCGCTTCGGCAATTACGCCCAGTCCGATGATGCAGACTGTCTTGCCCAGCATCAGCGGTTGCGGCCAGCGCTCCCAGCGATGGTGCCGCTGATTGTCGAGCATTGCAGGAAAATTACGCGCCATGGAGAGCATGGACAACACGGCCAACTCGGCCATTTGCGGACCGTGGATGCCGCGGCTATTGGTGATCACCACATCGGGCGCCAATACGGTCATATCGAGCAGATTGTCGTAGCCGGTAGTCAGCGCATGTATCCAGGTCAATTGCGGCATGGTGGCGACCAGTCGGGCGGTAATCCAAGGCGCAAGAGCGATCAATATCTGCGCCTGACCGGCCATGCAGATCGCTTTGTCTTCGCTATCGGCCGCCAGAAAAGTCAGGCTCGGACAAGCGAGTGCCAGCTGCTCGCACATCCACTGGGCATCCTTGTCCAGGATCAACACTGTCGCTGTCATCGCCATGGCTCGCCCCCCCTGCGCTGCGCTCCATCAGTGAAGCTGCTTGTGAGTTTGGCCCAGCTCCATATATGTAATACAATTATGAAATAGGTACATTCTATAACCCATGACTATAGAACTTGACCCAAAACTGCTGCGCTACCTGCAGGCGGTTGACGAATGCGGGACCTTTGTCAAGGCGGCGCAATTCTTAGGCCTGTCGCAGCCAGCCCTGTCCGTGGCCATTGCCCGTCTGGAAGATATCGTCCAGATGCCGCTTGTTGAGCGCGGGCGGCACGGTGCAAAACTCAACGCTGCCGGCGCTATTCTGGCGCGACACGCTACAAGTCTGGCCCATGTACTGACGACGGCACGCGCCGAACTGGAACAGTTCCGCCGTGGGTCAAGCGGGCCCGTGAGCATTGGCGGAACACCACTAGCTATGGCCGGCCTGGTCCCTGAAGCGGTGTCGCAAATATCGAGCAGTGTTGACACTCTTAACCTCTGTCTGGTCGAGGGCGACGATGGCGCCCTATTGGACAAACTTGAGCGGCACGAAATCGATATGGCAGTCTGTACACTGATGCCCGGCAACCAGCGCGCTTGCATCAAGGCCGTGCCGTTATTCACAGCGCGCATGATCGTCGCGGTTCGCCCTGGTCATGAATTTGCTGATCGGGGCCGGATATCACTCCGACACCTCGCCGGGAAAACCTGGGCGCTACCGCCCAAAGGCGACGCATTCCGGCAGTCAATTGAGGCGCTGCTGGCCACCCATCAAATTGCCGTCCCGCACAATATTGTCGAAGCAGAACATGCCGAAACCCTCAAACGCGTTGTCATGGCATCTGAGGCGGTGATGTTGCTGTCGCATCAGGTCGCGCTGGCCGAGCTGACTGCTGGCGCGCTGGTGCCCCTCGAACTTGACGAGGCGCCAGCGCCGCGTCAGTTCGCTCTGCACTTGCCCAGTCAAAGACAGCAAAGCGCTTTTGCACAAGCAATGGCCGAGCATATTCAAAGAATTGCCCCACACTATAGCTCCCCTGCGTTACCCTAGCAGGCTGTTGAAGAAGTCACTCGGGCAGGCAGACGAAGGCTGCAACATTGCCCACATAGATGTGGCAGCGGTCGCCGATCGGCCTCTCCGTGGACCCGTCGGCCCCCGCCGCATCGCTTCCAGCACCTGCTCAGTGCCGTTCCCAAGCCGGCCGAATCCAAAAACACCGATAGCCGCTGCCTGTGACTCGCGGGTTCGTTCCCCGGGAACTTTCGGGCGCCTATCGGCAGCCGAAACTCTTCACGGAAGGCGACAGGTAGTCAGGATTCGTGTGAGCAGACATTGAACGGTGCGCGGCGAGAGGAAAGCCCGGCGCCCTGACTTGCATGAAGGCCTGCGACAAGTTTTGGGCCTCTCACTCGACGCAAGGGTATCCCGACCTTCACGCCAAAAGCCCCCCTTCGCCGTCTCAATGCGAATAAATGTGGTTCAAAACCCCTGGCGACGCAGTTCCGTCGCAATGCGCGCGCGCGAAGTCGCTTCACGCGTCGGGAAGGCTGCGAAATAGTGCTCCGAAGTCGCGTCTGGCTGAAGCCGGCGGACCTTCTGTCGCCAACGGCCCGCCTTTTCGTGGCGACCGGCCAGCCCGTTGGCGACGAGTGCGATCATGGCGATCAGAAAATGTGCTCCCGGCGTAGTGGCCGCACGGTCGGCCCAGCCGGCCGCTGCTTCGTGGTCCTCCTGCTGGATCAACATCTGCGCGCGAACGCCGTGAATGCCGTACAGAAGCGGGTCGAGCGGGCTGAGATGCAGCGAGGTATCCAGCGCGCCAAAAACTGCGGTCGCATTTCCCGTGAGCATGGCCGTAAAAGCGGATGCGTAGAAGCCTTGGGCATAATTGGGGTTTAGCGCAGTTGCTCGCGCCAGCCAATCAGCGGCGATCTCTGGATCGTTGGAGAGCCAGAATGTGCGCCCCATGGTGAAGTTCGCGAACGGGTCGAGCGGGTCCAGCTCCAGAGCGCGCTCGGCATGGCGCCGCGCATTGCGTGCTGCCGACGCTGGGTCTGGCGACAGACGCAGGAAAGCTTCCAGAAAACTGGTGAAGGACAAGCCCGCATGGGCCCGCGCAAGCTGGAAATCCGCCTTGACGGCCCGCTCGAAACAGAGCTGCGCCATTGCATTATCGGCTGCCGTGAAACGGTAGAGATGGCCGAGGCCGATATGATAATTCGCCCAGGCGTCCAGTCCGGCCGGATCGCTCAAGCGTGCAATTCGCGCCTCGTTGTAGGGAATGTGAGATTCGAGTGCCGAGACCAGCTGCGCCACGATCCGCGTCCGTAGGTCGCCGACGTCGTCGACGGGAGTCGCGAGCCTTTCCGCCCAGATGATCTCGCGTGAGCTGGAGTCGGTCAGTTCGAGAGTCACTGCGATGGTGCGGGCGGGACACTCGATTACCCCGGACAGGATGTAGCGCGCGGCAAGCGCGGTGGACACCAGGTCAAGGTCGGTGGCGACCTGCCGCAAGCGGAAGGTCGATCCCCGTGCGATTACCGCAAGCCATCGCAGCCGCGAGAGTGCTTCGATGATCTCGTGCGGGATGGCGTCGCCAAGGATGGCAAGCTCTGGCAACATGCCTAACTGCTGGAAGGGCAGTACGGCGATCGAGGGGCGCCCTCCAGGACGGCCAGACGGAATCTGGGCGGGAGCTTGCGAGGCGGCATGCCCGCTCGAGCAGGTCGTCACCTCGGGAACGAAGCGGAATCCCCGTCCGTGAACAGTGCAGATCACGGTCTGTCTCTCGCCATCGTCACCGACCGCCTGGCGCGCCGAGCGGATACGGCTGGAGATGCTGGCGTCCGAGACCGCTTCGCCCTGCCACACCGCGGCAACGATCTCGTCCTTGGTGACCATGTGATCGCGGTTTCGGATGAGATGTATGAGCAGGGAAAGCACCTGCGGCTCCAGCCGCACCGGCACATCGCGGCAGGTGAGAAGAAACCGCTCCGGGTCGATCTGAAAGTCACCGAATGACCAAGTCATAAACAAGCATAGATCAAAATTGTTGGCCTCTACAGGAATTCTTCAGAACTCCGTCAAGCCCGCTCAAAGCGAACGGCGCAGGTTCAAGGAGCGAAACCTGCTTCACCCGTCAGAAACAAAGTAGAGAAGGAGCGTAAGGATGCAAGACAACGCAATAGAGACAAGGCGTTTCGATACGCCGGACCAGCGCCTCGACATGAAGGAGCGGGGCGGCATCTCCATCGTCAAGATGGCCGATGGCAGCGCGGGGATGCACGCGATTTTCGAGCCGGGCTGGACCTGGGAGGCCGACGAGAAACCGTTGCTTGGTTCGCCCGACTCCTGCCCGATGCGGCATACCGGCTATTGTATCTCTGGCAAGCTCATCGTCCGCATGATGGACACGGGCAAGGAAACCCATATCCGCACCGGCGACTTCTTCGAGATTCCGCCGGGGCATGATGCCTATGTCGAAGGTGCCGATCGGGTCGAGCTGATCCTTTTCGCGCCACCCGAACACCAGCACTGACCCCCTGTCGACCCCGTGGATTCGCCTCGGCTGATGAAGATGAGATGGAGATAAATCGATGGACGCTGTGACGATGCGCACAACACAGGGGCGTGGCAGGCTTTTCGCCAGCGTCCTCGAAACCGTGGGAGACACCCCCGCGATCCGAATTAACAATCTCGCCCCGGCCAGTGTCGACCTTTACGTCAAGGCAGAGGCCTTCAACCCGGCCGGGTCGGTCAAGGACCGGCTGGCGCTCAATATCATCGAGGAAGCCGAACGCGACGGAAGCCTCAGTCCCGGCCAGACGGTCGTCGAGGCAACCTCGGGCAACACCGGTATCGGTCTGGCGATGGTCTGCGCGGCCAAGGGCTACCCGCTGGTCGTGACAATGGCAGACAGCTTTTCCATCGAACGGCGCAAGCTGATGCGCATGCTCGGCGCCAAGGTGGTCTTGACGCCGCGCACCCAGAAGGGTTTCGGCATGTATAGAAAGGCCGTCGAACTGGCCGAGGCGAATGGCTGGTTCCTGGCGCGGCAGTTCGAGACCAAGGCCAATGCCGGCATCCACGAGGCGACGACCGCGCGCGAGATCATCAATGATTTTGCCGGATCCCGGCTCGACTGGTTCGTCACCGGCTACGGCACCGGCGGCACGGTGGCCGGTGTCGGCCGCGTGCTGCGCCGGGAGCGGCCTGAGACGCGGATCGTGCTCGCCGAGCCCATGAATGCGCAACTGATCGGTAGCGGTCATGTACAGGAGCGCCACCCCAGTGGTGCGCCTGCCTCGAGCCATCCAGCCTTCGAGCCGCATCCGATCCAGGGTTGGACGCCCGACTTCATTCCGCATGTGCTGCAGGAAGCGATCGACTCCAGACTCTACGACGAGGTGACCCCCATCGCCGGCGCCGAAGGGATAAAGTGGGCAAAGTCGCTCGCGCAAAGAGAGGGAATCCTGACCGGCATCTCCGGTGGCGCCAGCTTCGCGGTCGCTCATCAGATATCAGAACGAGCGCCAGCCGGCTCCGTCATCCTGTGCATGCTCCCCGACACCGGCGAGCGCTACATGACAACGCCGCTTTTCGATGGGATCGAAGCGGACATGGATGAGGAGGAAGTGGCCCTCTCGCTGTCGACGCCCGGGTTCCAGCTCGATGCACCGTGACGACGCCACGAGGGAGTGACAAGATGGAGACTTTGCGCCGCGCCGCGGTCCCGGACGCGGAAGAATCGCTCGATCCGGTCGATTGGAGCGATGTCCGGGCGCTCGGTCATCGGATCATCGACGATTCGATCAATTATCTCCGCGACGTCCGGGAGCGCCCCGTGTGGCAGGAAATGCCGGTGGAGGTGAAAACCATGTTCGAGCGGCCCTTGCCGCGCTTTTCAACGCCGCTCGATGCGGTCTACCGGCAGGTAACCGAGAATTTGATGCCCTATCCGATGGGCAACATCCATCCCCGCTTCTGGTCCTGGTACATGGGGTCAAGCAACTTCACTGGCGCGCTGGCCGACCTCCTGGCGGCTGTTCAGGGGTCGAACCTTGGCGGCGGAAACCATGCCGCCGCGTCAATGGACAATCAGGTCGTGAACTGGTGCAAGGAGATGTTGGGTTTTCCCCCGTCTGCCAGCGGAACGCTGGTCAGCGGCGGCTCGATGGCCAACCTGATCGCTCTCACCATCGCGCGCAACGTCAAGGCGGGAGTGAATATCCGCGAGGATGGCGTCGGCGCCATGGAGAGGCCACTGCGTTTGTACGCCTCGGATCAGGTGCATAGCTGCCACCGCAAGGCCGTGGAGGCGGTGGGGCTGGGAAACAAGGCACTCCGGAGAATTCCTTCGGACGCTCGACTGCGTATCGATGTTGCCGCTCTTCGAACAGCGATTGCAGAGGATCGCACCGCCGGATTTCAACCGGCCTGCCTGATCGCCACGGCCGGCACGGTCAACACCGGGGCTATCGATGACCTGGATGCTCTTGCGAATTTGGCAGCGGAAGAAAATCTCTGGCTGCACGTTGACGGCTGCATTGGCGCGCTGCTGGCGATTGCGCCCGGGAATTCATATCGGGTCGCCGGCATCGCGCGCGCCGATTCCGTGGCTCTCGACCCACATAAGTGGCTGCACGCCCCTTTTGAGGTCGGTTGCGTCCTGATCCGGGATGCCTCTGCGCACCGCGGCGCCTTTGCCGTCACGCAGGAATATCTCGAAGCGACGCCGCGGGGCCTCGCATCGGCTGAGTGGCTGTATGAATATGGCCTGCAGACGACGCGGGGCTTTCGGGCGCTAAAGGTCTGGATGGCGCTGCAGGAACATGGCATTGAGAAGTTCGGTCGCCTGATCGACCAGAACATCGCGCAAGCGCACTATCTCAGTCGGTTGATCGAGCAGGAGTCGCTTTTTGAACTGGTCGTGCCGACCAGCATCAACATCGTCTGCTTCCGCTACTGCTTCCCCCGCCTGGACGTTGCCGCGCGGAAGGCACTGAACATCGAGATCATGCTGCGGCTTCAGGAAGAAGGCATCGCCGCTCTTTCAGACACGACGGTTCATGGGGAGCATTGTCTTCGTGTTGCAATCAACAATCACCGGACCCGGCGCGAGGATCTCGTCGTCCTCGTCCAGGAGACGTTGCGCCTTGGAGCGCTGCTGACGCCGTGACTATTTAGTGAGCCAGTGAGTACTGCTGGCCGACGCCGACATCAACACCGCCGTGACAAATGACTCCTCGGTATAGATTTCGCCCTGCATGACGTAGAACTCGCGGTCCACGGGGGCCAGACCCTCCTCGGGCTTAACCAGGATCATGCCATACATCCCGTTGGCGATATGAAGGGCAACCGGGGCGACCGCGCAGTGGTAGACGTATAGGCCCCGGATTGAGGGCCTTGAAGCGAAAGGTGCTGTTGGCATCAAGATGCGCCTCGACTTCGATTGTCTCGAAATCGACGCGGACAGTCTGCGGCTCGGGCCGGGTGATCGAGGGTGGGACATCGGCTGGATCATGGGCGATGTCATTGTGCTCGGTCATGCCCGGATTGACCTAATACAGGCGTCCGCTCAAGCTGGTGGTGCCATGCGACGAGTGGGCCGCCTGCTGGGCGACGAGTGGGCCGCCTGCTGGCTGGCGGCCGCATTGCCCGCATCCTGAGCCAAGGCTGAGCCTTTCAGTTCACTGAGCCACACTGTCAGTGTGCGTCCTGTTCATGACCAGATTGAGACTCAGCCGTGTCGGGGCGCCCGGCCGCGTCAAAAATCTCCGGCGTCTCTGCTCCCTCGACGATCAACTTGCCGACCAGGCCGCGGGCAGCGCGGGACAGGGCATGGTCGACCAGCAAGAGTTCACCTGGCACGTCGAGGGTCAGGTCGACCACAGCGGCGCCTCCTGGCGGCACCGAGATTGTCGAGACATCAAGCATGGGAGCCGTTGACAGTGATCCCAGCGCATAGGCCGTATCGAAAATCTCTCCGATGACGTGGAAGCTGGAATCTTTGTTTGGGCCCCCGACGCCGAAATAGATCCTGATCGTCTCCCCGACCTGTGCCCGCAGCGCGTTTTCTCCCGTCAGCGCCTCCGCGGCGCCGTTGAACACATAGTATTCCGGCTGCTCGTCCAGCAGGCGATCGAGGCTGCTGGTCAACTGCCCCTTGGAGCCGAAATCCTCCGCCGTGTAGATCTCGCCCTGCATGACGTAGAATTCACGGTCCACCGGGGGCAATCCTCCCTCCGGTTCGACCAGGATCAGCCCATACATGCCGTTGGCAATATGCTCGGCCGCCAGCGGTGTCGCGCAATGGTAGACATAGAGACCAGGCTTCATCGCCAGAAACGAAAAGCTCTTGGCCTCGCCAGGCACGGCATGGGTTGCGTCGCCACCACCGCCTGGTCCGGTTGCGGCGTGGAAGTCGACATTGTGGGGCTCGGCACTATCATCGAGATTGTGCAGGTCGACTTCGACGGTGTCGCCCACGCGGGCCCGCACGAAGGGTCCGGGCACCTTCCGGTTGAAAGTCCAGTAATGGTAGGTGGCGCCATCAGCCAGGGTGCCGGTGACCTCCACTGTCTCGAGACCAACCCTGATGGTCTGGGGACCGCGCTGACCGATAGGTCCGGGCAAATCGGTGGCAGCCCGGACGATGTCGAGCGGGGCCGCTGCCGTCCCGTTTTCGACGGGGTGCGCGTGCGAGCCCGCTCCAAGCGTCGGTGAAGTCAGGATGCCAGCGATGGCGAGACCAGCAAGGGCGTGGAGCAGGGACGGGGATGGCATGGCTAACCTTATTTGAAGATGACCGCCTCACTAGGCTTGGGAACCGAAGCCAGGTCTTTGCGCTCGCTCAAATTCGATACCCGCTCTCGGCAACGTGACAGGTGGCGCACTTGGCCACGGAACACTTCTGGAGACGAGCAACCAACCCACACCGCTGGGGTTCCTGCCAGTTTGATAGCGTACGTGACGGACTGGCGCTTGGTTAAATTCGACCGGCAAATCACTACCGCCAGGGTGTTACCCGGAATGCTCAGGTCCCATTCAAATACCACTTGACCTTGCCACCGTGGCCAGTCCGACAAGGTTCGGCAGTACTTCCAGTCTGCCACAAGGCCCCTGACAATGAGCAATCCCAATACCAGCTACACCACCATCGTATCGGCCGCTGACGTCCGCGCATCTAACCTCGTACTCCATCCCTCCACCCTCCGGGAAGGACGGTCACATGTGGCCGCTGAGCGTGCCAATCTATTTGTCGCGTTCGCGCTCTGGATCGCCAAGGCGCAGACCGCTCGGTCACGCAGGACGACACTGGCAAGCCTGCTGGAGCTAGATTATGCCCGGCTGGAAGACCTCGGGATCTCCCGTGACGATTTGATCCAAGCCATGGCCGCCAACGCCCAAGCCGGGCCCATCCTCCACGCTATTCGGGCCCGCAATTCGAGCGTCTGATCGACCAGAGACGCGTCGACGGGAACCTCATCCGGGCCTTCGGGCGGCTTTGCCAGCGATCCCCTTCGACAGCTTGATCGAAACACTGTCGTAAGGCCCCAACGCGATTCTCGTGGTCTTCATGATGCCCCTCACCCGAATAGGTTGGCGAAGCGTGGTCGATCGCGAGCGGGAACTTTGTGACCCGGTGGATTCCACGCCCGGGCCAGCCGGTCCACCGCTCTATCTCAAGGCATCCAGTTAGTTGAAGTGGCGATATTTCATGACGAGAAATGCAAAATCGATAGTTCTAGACATACTTGAAAGCTGCGGCATCACAGCTGGTGGGAGGAATCCCTGGGACCTGCAGGTCCACGACGACCGCCTTTATGGACTCGTACTGTAGCGCGGCAGCCTGGGTCTGGGTGAGGCGTATATGGAGGGGTGACCAGAGGTTCTATCGAATGTGGCGCTACTGCCTGCTCAGTTGTGCCGCGATTTTCCGTGCTCGCCACACCCAGCTTTGGCAATTGGTTATGTCCAAGGACGGACTGCCGGGCGGCTATGTCAGTAGCCTTTAGCTCTGGCCTTTTTATTGGGTCTACACTCCCGGGCGATGACGACCAGAGGGTGGACTTCTCCACGCCGCTGTCGCCGGATCGTCCAGTGGACGCAACGATCGCAGGGGCGACCGGTCGGCTTCTATTGTATCCGCTGCCTGAAGTGTGGCGGTAACCCTTGCCATACACTTCAGCGGGAAGGGTCGGCTTATTCGATCCGCGCCGACCGCAGTCGAAGCGAATTTCCGATGACGCTGACCGAGGAAAGCGCCATGGCGGCGGCAGCGATTGCCGGAGACAAGGTTAACCCGAAGAACGGGTAAAGGACGCCAGCGGCCACCGGGACGCCAGCCGCGTTATAGGCGAAGGCAAAGAACAGGTTTTGGCGGATATTGGCCATGGTTGCCTGCGATAGGGCACGGGCCTTGACGATCCCCATCAGGTCGCCGTTGAGCAGTGTGACGCCGGCACTTTCGATGGCGACATCGGTGCCGGTGCCCATGGCAATGCCGACATCGGCCGCGGCAAGGGCGGGAGCGTCGTTGACGCCGTCCCCAGCCATCGCGACGATACCTCCCTGTTCGCGTAGGCGGTTGACAACCTCGCTCTTGCGCTCCGGCAGCACGTCGGCCTCAACGGCACTGATGCCCAGTTTGCGAGCCACGGCATCCGCCGTTACCTTGTTGTCGCCCGTCATCATCACGACCTTGATGCCGTGTTGTGCCAGTTCTGTCAGGGCGGTCGGCGTGGTCTTGCGGATTGGGTCCGAAATCCCGATCACCCCGGCGAGGCGCTTGTCGATGCCAACCAGGATCGCTGTTGCGCCATCGGCGCGAAGCTCATCGGCACGATCCGTCCAGGTGTCCGTGTCGATCCCAACGGACTTGAGGTATTTGGCACTACCGATATGCAACTGCTGGCCCTCGACCATTCCGGTGAGGCCCTTGCCGACAGGCGAATCCACATCCGTCGGATCCGACAGGTTCAAGCCGTGTTCCTTGGCCGCGTTGACAATGGCGAGGCCCAGTGGATGCTCGCTTGCCCGTTCCAGGCTCGCCGCCAGGCGGAGAAGGCTCTCCTCGCCGCCTTCGTTTGCGGGAATGATGGCGGTGACGGCCGGCTTGCCCTCGGTGAGCGTGCCGGTCTTGTCGACCACGAGAGTATCGACCTTTTCCAGCCGCTCCAGAGCCTCGGCATTCTTGATCAGCAGACCGAGAGTCGCGCCCTTGCCGACGCCGACCATGATGGACATCGGCGTCGCCAGGCCCAGCGCACAGGGACACGCAATGATCAGCACCGAAACCGCTGCCACCAGACCATACGCCAGGCGCGGCTCGGGTCCCCATATGCCCCAGGCGATGAAGGCGACGACGGCGATGCCGATCACCAGCGGCACGAACCAGCCGGACACCTGGTCGGCGAGCTTTTGGATCGGTGCCCGTGAGCGCTGGGCGGCCGCCACCATCTGGACGATCCTCGACAGCAATGTGTCATGGCCGATCTGCATCGCTTCCATCACCACTCCACCGGACTGGTTGATCGTGCCACCGATCAGTCGATCTCCGACTTCCTTGGTGACGGGCATGGATTCCCCGGTGACCATGGATTCATCGAGTGCGCTGCGCCCCTCGATGACCTTACCGTCGACGGGCACCTTTTCGCCGGGCCTGACCCGCAAGCGATCGCCGACAGCGATCATTTCGATGCCGACTTCCTCATCCGATCCATCGGCGCCAATACGCCGCGCCGTCTTCGGCGCCAGATCCAGCAAGGCCTTGATGGCCCCGGAGGTCTGTTCGCGGGCACGCAGTTCGAGCACCTGACCGAGCAGGGCCAAGGCGGTGATCACGGCCGCCGCCTCGAAATATACCGGCACTGCCCCACCCATGCCGCGCATGTCGGCCGGGAAGATGTCCGGCAGGACTGTAGCGATGATGGAATAGAGCCAGGCCACGCCTATGCCCATGGCGATCAGGGTGAACATGTTGAGGCTGCGGTTGACCACGGACGCGGCCCCACGCTCGAAGAACGGCCAGCCGGCCCAGAGCACCACGGGCGTGGCCAGGACCAATTGCACCCAGTTCAGGTTCTGCGGCGATATGAGGGCATGGAAATCGAAGAGATGGCTGCCCATTTCGAGCAGGAACACAGGCACCGCCAGGGCGGTTCCGATCCAGAAGCGACGGGTCATGTCGACCAGTTCGGCGCTCGGACCGGTTTCAGCAGTCGGCATCTCGGGCTCCAGCGTCATGCCGCAGATCGGGCAGTTGCCGGGGTGGTCCTGTCGGATTTGAGGATGCATCGGACAGGTGTAGACCGTGCCGGAGGGTGCCGCAGGTGCCGGCGTTTCGGCTTTGGTGAGATAGGCGGACGGGTCGGCCACGAACTTGTCGTGGCATTTGGCTGAGCAGAAACAATACGTATCGGCTCCATGCTCGGCGCTGAACTTGGCTGTGGCTGGATCGACCGACATACCGCAGACCGGATCCCTCACTTGTTTCCCAGCATGGGTCTTGTGCTGGGCGTGTTGATCATGATGTTGGGACGTACCGCTGGTGCCGCTCATATCACTGTCCTCTGGTTCAATCGCCGAAGTGTGCGCCTTCCCACCGTGACAAGGTCAACCCCTTTCGTCACTTTGTCGTCATCGGCTCGGCAGCGGTCGCCGGACCGCCGTATGGAGGGTATTCTACGACCTTGGCACCTTGGGAGACCGACGAATGTATTCGCGCATTCCTGCCGTCCTGTTCGCCACCGATCGGCGATTTTCTGCAGCCCATTGCCTAATGATGGTCCTGCTGGCGCTGACCGTGACCATCCTTGCGGCGACTACGGCATTGGCGCAACCGGAACGGCCTGACGGTCAGGCGCTCTACCTAGAGTATTGCGCCAGTTGCCACGGCGCCAACCTCGAGGGCCAGCCCAACTGGATGGAGCGGCTGCCGAGCGGACGATTGCCTGCGCCGCCGCATGATGAGACGGGGCACACTTGGCACCATTCCGACGAGCAACTGCTCAGGATCGTGCGCGATGGCTTGGCTGCCATCGCCCCCGGCTACGAAACGGACATGCCCGCATTCCGGGGAACGCTCAGCGACCAAGAGATCGTGGCGATCCTCGACGACATCAAACAAGCCTGGCCGGATCGCGAGCGGGAAGTCCAGCGGAGCAGATGATCTGCTTGGCACCGCCGCCCATCCGACACCCACCTGACCCGACCACGGACCGGACAATGCCTGCCACGCAACCATCGTAATCCGGTCATAGTGGAAAGGGGCGCCGAAGCGCCCCTTAGGTCTTGCCCGGTCCAGCTTACTTTGCGGCCTGTTCTTCGAGCCAGGCCAGCATCTCGGCGATTTCCGCCTCCTGAGCATCGACGACCTTCTGAGCCATTGCCTTGGCCCATTCGTCGTCGCCATGCTCCAGCTCGGCCTTTGCCATGCTGATCGCACCCTGATGGTGCGGGATCATCCCGCAGACAAAGGCCACGTCGATGTCCTCAGCCTTGGCGCCGGTCATCATGTCGCGGTTCATGGCGTCCATGCCGGCCATCATGTCGGCATGGGCCTGATCCATCTCCGGGTCCATGGCCATGGGCATCATCGGCGCCTCGCCGCCCGATTTGCATATTTCGGGAAGGATCGAGGCGACTTCGCCGCCCATGGCGGACATGTCGTGACCGGGCATGGCGTCCTGGGCGGACGAAGAGGCAGCCGTACCGGCCAGCAGCGCGAAGGTAAGCAGTGCAGTCTTGAAAGTGTGCATTTTTCATTATCCTGATTGGTGGTATCAAATGGCTTTCGCCCCACTCCATCAGGTCAATTTCGGAGGTCGGTCCACTCTTGCACTGCCCCAGCGGAGCGCGATCTCGAAGGGAGAGTGCGGATAGGCGGCGGCCAGCGACAAGCGAGTAGAGGCCCATGGAGGCGCGGGCAGTGGCACACCGCAACGGCCCAAGCCGCAGCAACTGATCTGGCCATCGTGATGACCCTGGCATTTGTCGCCAGGGCAATGATGCGCGGCAAGCACTTTGGCATGTGCTGCATGCGCCTGGGTGTCCAACTGTGCGGCATGGCCGGCATTGTGGGAAATCATGCTGAACGCGACAAACATCGTCAGGGCAACGAACCGCCGGATCGTTTCCCAAGGCGTTGTCGCATTTTTTGGCGGGCTCAGCATTGTTGGCTAACTCGATGTGTGGGCTGACGGTTCCCTCATTCGCAGGACCGGGAGTGTGTCATCGCTTCGCTGCAGAGACCAGCATGTCGAACGCATCGATGATTTCAGTCCCCGCCCCTTTGACGCCCGCATCGATCCATTGGCGGATTGCAGCCAGCAGCGCCCCGCTCAGCATGGCGATCATCGTTGCCCGGTGTTCATCGGGTCCAAGCTCTGCCGCCACCACCTCTTCAACGATCGATCGGAACTCGGTCTCGGCAAGACCGCCGCCGCCGCCTCCGAGGAGAGCAGCAAAGAGCCCGGCATGCGACTTTGCATGGTCAAGCAGTGCTTCCATGAATGCCCTCCGCTCTGCGGCGGTGGATTTGGGCAAGGACGCCAGTTCGTCCCGCCAGCGGTTGAAACCGAACTGCAGCAGATCTTCCTTGGCTTTGAAGTGCGCATAGAAGGTCGTGCGCCCGACGTCGGCTTCATCGATGAGTTCTTGGATCGAGAACCCGTCATATCCTTTCTCGGCGACCAGCGCGACGAAGGCCGAATAGAGGGCCTCCCTGGTTTTTCTGACGCGACGATCCATCATTTCCGAACGCTCTGCCCGCATCTGTTCCATACCGAACGTCAACGGGTGGACGCCCCTCCTGTTTCAGAACATCTGTTCGGTAACGGGTATGCTGTCCGTCATCAAGGGATCAATCATGTTCAAGACCACTCCGGCTCTCGCCTCACTCGCTACACTGGTGGCCACCCTTCTCGCCACCGGAATTCATCATATCTTCCGGTTGGGTCCGGCGCTCATCCTGCCCACTGCGGTAGGGTTGGCCGTCCCCATCGTTCTCTGGGCACTTTATGCACGCTCCGGCAAACCCGCATTGCTATGGGCGTACGGCGCCTATGCCGGCCTCGTGGTGTTCTGGTTCGGCTTTCTCGACGGGTTCTTGGACCACGTCGTCAAGGCCGCCGGGCTGGAGAACATCACGTTCCTGCCCGGCAGCGAGGAGGCCGTCGTGGGGACTGCGATGCAACTCTGGTCCCAATCTGCGTCGACGGCCTTTTACGAGGGGACAGGCATTTTGAGCGCCATCCTTGCTCTCCTGACGGTCATCGCCACCGGGGTATATGTCTACCGGGAGCTTCCCGCCCGGGCCGAGCCCCGCCAAGTTTAAGCAGACGAACAACCCAACCATGCTGAGAATAGGGCCGCTGCGATGACGCAGGGGCCCTATTGGGTAGCTTAGGTTCGAAGTTGCCCCGTGTAGCCGGCATCTTCGATTGCCTGGGAGAACCGCTCGACCGGTTCGTCACTCTCAATCTTCACGGCGAGCGAACCCAAATCGATGTCGACTTTGGCGGCGGCGTCGACGCCTTTCACCGCTTTTTCGACCGTGGCCACGCAGTGCGAGCAGGTCATGTCGCTGACTTGAAAATTGTACATCCGTATCCGTCCTTCTTGTTGGGCTGCACCTAAACTGAGGCTTCCAACAATGGGAAGGTCAAGGACCTTTCGTCGCTTTCGTGCTCAGTAGGCATCCGTGGCTCACAATCCTGAACCACCCACACGCCAACTGACGCCGGCTAGAACTTGTCAGCAAGGATATCGTCGCACCCCAGCTCGCGCACCATCTCAGACATCGACGTCACGAAGCCTGCCGGGCCGGCAATATGCACGGACCAGTTGTGGAGCTGGGAGATGCAGGAAGCGATCAGGGTCTGGGGCGTCGCATCCTCGGTCATGGCCCGCGTGACGATTGACCGATAGCCTAGATTGCTGTGCCTGGCGGCCAACTCAGCGAAGTGGTGATCGAGATATAGGTGATGGGTCTCGCGGGCGAATGCGAAGACCTGTACGGCCCGCTGGTCGCCGCTGGCCAAGAGGCGGTCCACGATCGACTTGATAGGCGCCTGCCCCGTGGAAGCTGCCAGGGCAAGAAGTGGCCGGTCTTGATCGCCGCGAAAGCAGGCGTCACCGAAAGGGCCCGCAAGCTGGAGGCTGTCGCCGAGAGAAAGCCGGGACACGAGCCCGCTGGCCTCCCCACCGTCCACCACCCTGATGTGGAACTCGACATTCTGCGCCATCGGTTGGCTAGCGGGGGAGTAGCTTCGGGTAATGCCGCCGGGCAGAGTGATGTTGACGTATTGCCCAGGAAGGAATGACAGGGGCTGTGCCGGTCTAACCAAGAGTCGTTGGATCTGGGGCGCGATCTCATGCCGCGCCACCACAACGGCCTTGATGGGCGACATAGGCGGCAATGCTCCGACCGCGTCGGGCCAATACACGGTGATGTCGGAGGTCGGGACGGCTCGACAGGCCAACACCAGGCCCTCGTTACGCTCGGGCGCTTCCAAGGCGAAGGGGGAATGCGCGAGAAGGTCGACCTTGCCTTGCAGCAGCCGGGACTTACAGGAACCGCAGCGGCCCCTTTGGCATCCATGAGGATAGGCCAGCCCCTCGCGCAACGCCGCCGCGAGGATGGTTTCACCTGGCAAGGCTACGATGGCACGAGCCGCCTGCGGAAAAAGGATAAGGTGCGCCAAGTCTACGCTCCCCGCGGCAGCGAGAGGAGATCGGCCAACTTCGGCCGCTGGGAGGGGAAGGTGCCATAGAAAACATTGGTCCCGATTACGGTGATCGGCGCAACCCGGACGCCGGTTCGTGCCTTCGCCTCTTCGGCCACCGCTGGATCGGTCAGATCCCTCTCGCTGAAGGGGACGTCATTCAAAGTCAGCCAGGCCTTGAGCTGGCGGCAGTCAGGGCATGTGGGTGTCGTGAAGATTTCGACATCGGGGAATTCGGTGTCGGCCACCATGGCCTCCTATGCTTGATCCCGTAACGGGGTGCGGCTTCCAACGCTGGTCGAGTCAAGGGCGTTACCCCAGACGCCGACCGATCGGTTCTTCGCCGAGGCCAATATCGCGCCGAAGATGCGCACTGGTCGGCGCTGCCGCGGTGCGACGTGAACGGAAGGGCGCAAGCAGTCGCTGTAGCCAGTTCCGTCGTGCCAGCGGTGGCGTGAGATAGAGTTCGTAGTCTTCGATCATGGTGTGCTCCTTATGGGCGAAGGAGTCGGACCGGGTTGCACCGGTCCGACTCGTCCATCAGCCGACTGGCACTTCGCGCTGCGGCGCGGAGCCACTCACGAAGACCAGTGTCGCCGCTGCGCCGAGGAAGGCTGCCACAGCGGCACCGAAGAACGCTGTCTGGAAGCCGGGCAGCAGGTCTGCCGTTTCGGCTCCGCCATGCGGAGCGACCGAGGCCGCGAGGGCCACCATCACCGCAAGACCCACAGCGGATCCGACCTGGTAGGTGGTGTTGATGAGGCCCGAGGCGAGGCCGGTTTCTTCCGGCTTGGCACCGGACATGCCGGACATGGTGGCGGGGATGTAGGCGAGAGCCATGCCGAGCGCGGCCAACAGCGAGGCCGGCAGGACGTTGATCCAGAAGCTTCCGTTGGTGGGCAGGTTTGCGAACAGGAGCAGGGCGGCACCCATCAGCAGCAGGCCGAGGATCAGATTGGCCTTTGGGCCGAACCGACCGATGAGGCGGCCTGAGAACCCGACCATCACGACCATGATCATCACAGTCATCGGCAGCAGGGCCAGGCCGCTGGAGAGTGCGGAGAGGCCAAGGATCTGCTGCAGATAGAGGTTCAGGAAGAACCAGAGCGGGATCCAGGCAGCACCGAGCAGGCCCATGACCAGGTTTCCGGCGGCAAGGTTGGGTGCCTTGAAGATGGCCAGCGGCAGCAGCGGTTCGCGGCGGGCAGCCTGGATCACCAGGAAGATCACGAGCAGAACAGCGGCAACGGCGAGCAGAATAAGGATCTGCGCCGAGGCCCAGCCCACGGTCTCGGCCGTGACGATGGCGTAGACCAGGGTGACGAGAGCGCCGGTAACGGCGATGGCGCCAAACCAATCGACGCGGCCAATGCTTCGCGGGGACTTCCGCAATACGGCCGGAATCAGCGCCAGCACCATCAGACCCAACGGCACGTTGATGAGGAAGGTCCAGGGCCAGGCGAGCCACTCGGTGATCACGCCACCGAGGAACACGCCAGCCGAGCCGCCCGCAGCTGCGGCAGCGCCCCAGAAGCCGAAGGCCTTGCCGAGTTCGGCACCATTGTGAGCGAAGAGGCGCATCACGATGGTGAGGGCCGCCGGAGCGATCAGTGCGGCACCGACCCCTTGCAGTGCCCGACCGGCCAGCAGCAGTTCCTGACTGTTGGCGAGGCCGGCAAGCAGGGATGCGGCGGTGAGGATGACGAAGCCCGTGGTGAAGATGCGCCGTGCGCCGAAGAGATCGCTGAGACGCCCGCCGAGCAGAAGCAGACCGCCGAAGGCGATGACGTAGGCATTGAAGATCCAGCTCAGGCCGCCCGGGCTGAAGCCCAGTTGGGTCTGAATCGCCGGCAGCGCGACGCCGATGATCGAAGTATCGAGGATGACGATGAACTGGGCCGCGCAAAGTAGCGCAAGCGCCAGCCACCTCTTGGGATCGGGTCTAGAGAGTTCCATTTCGAAGTTCCTTTGGGTCGTGTTCCGGGCATCCGGAACATCTTGGATCGCGCTTCAAAACCGCGACTTTCTCGACGCCTAAGGCTTCCAACTCTTGTAGGGTCAAGAGCCAAAATGGAGGTGTTTGCGGGAAAATGAACCTGGCCCCGATGGCGGCATCGGGCAACGACGGGAAGCGTCGATCAGCCGACTCGCAGTGGAAGAAATGCAAAAGGCCGCAGTACGACTGCGGCCTTTTGGGAGCGATACTGATATGTTGCTAGCCGGCGTGCGCCCGATCCGGCGCTATGTCGGTGAGACCAAATCGCGGTTGCCGTTTCTTCGGTTCCGGCGCTGCCGCCGAGGCGAACCCTTCGATGATCGGGCAGTCGGGCCGCCCGTCGCCGTGGCAGTTGTTTGCGAGATGACGCAGGGTGTCGCTCATTGCCTTGAGCGCCTTTGCCTTCTCGTCGAGGACGCGGATGTGCTCGAGGGCGATGTTCTTGACGTCTGCACTGGCACGGGACCGGTCCCGCCAAAGGGCGAGAAGACTGTTCATCTGATCGACCGAGAAACCGAGGTCCCGCGCCTGGCTGATGAAGCGAAGTGCATGGATTTCGTTTTCGGAGTAGACCCGGTAGCCGGACTCGGCGCGCAGCGGCGACTTTATGAGGCCGATGGATTCGTAATAGCGGATCATCTTGGTGGAGACGCCGCTTGCCTTGGAGGCTTCGCCGATATTCATGATGCAGACTCCAGAAGGGTCGAACCAAGAGAGGAGGAGGCACGCGCCTCGGGGGTTAGTGTGAGGGGTCCTGCTTCGGGCGAGACGGGCCCGATATGGGCTGTTGGAAAGCGCATTTTCTGCGGTCCTTCATCTGACTGCCGATAGTGATACTCCTTCCAACGATTGTAAGGTCAAGCGTTATTAGGTCGACATCGGTCTGTGGCCGCCCGCCGGTAGCCGGATGACCGTGTTGCGGCTGTCCCCGCTCGCCCCTACACGTAGACCAGTTCCGACATCATGCCGGTCGCCATGTGGTAGAGGTTGTGGCAGTGATAGAGCCAGCGGCCCGGGTTGTCGGCCTCAAAGGCCACTGTGACCGAGGCCATGGCAGGGACCAGGACTGTGTCGCGTACCGCTCCGGAAAGCGCCTGGCCGTTGATGTCGACCACCTGGAAATGATGGCCGTGCAGGTGCATGGGATGAGCCATCATCGAGTGGTTCATGAACTGGAGCGCGACCCGCTGACCGGCCGAGACTTCGAGCTTGCGCCGCGTCGCCCAGGGCTCACCATCGAGGCTCCACAGGTAGGGAGACATAGACCCGCCCAACATCACCGAGTGGTGCACGTCGGCGTCTCTCGTTACGAGTGGTATGGTCGACCGCAGGCGCGCTTCCAATGACAAGTCGATGGGGCCAGCCGCCACGTCGGCCATGCCGACGAATTTCGGGATCTCTGCTCCGGGCGCCGCCAGGATGACGCCGGTTCGGGCCCGATCACCTTCCCTCTGGGCGAACACGGGGATGACCGCACCGGCAGGCACGTCCACCAGCAGGTCGATGCGCTGCGCTTGGGCCAGCGGGAAACGGCTACCGGCAACCGGCTCGACCGGATTGCCGTCGACCGCGATGACGGTCGCCTGGTTTTCGCCCAGTTCCAGCCAGAAGGCGGTCGAGGCGCCGCCATTGATAACCCGCAGCCGAACCCGCCCGCTCCGCTCGGTCCTGACCACGAGTGGGTCATCGAGAGTTCTGTCATTGGCCAGATAGGCGTCGAACTCAACGTCGTTGAGGTCCATCCCGCCCATGGCCATCATCGAATGATCCATCGCCGCAGGCGCGCCATGGCCGACCCCATGATCCATGGTGGAACTGCCGGTCAGCCCTTCCAGGATTTCCTCCGGGGAGCGGAAGGAAAAGTCGTGCAGCAGGACGACCACTTCCTGGACGTCGGCGCGGACCGCCTCGGCATCACGCACGATGAGCGGCGCGGCCATCAAGGCCTGCTCCTGCAGGCCATGGTGGGAATGCATCCAATGCGTGCCCGGCCTGGCCGCGAAGTCGTAGCTCCGGGCTTCCCCCGCTCCGATGGGCCCGACATAGCCTGTTTCGGTGATGCCATCGGCCTCTGGTGCAGGGACCTGCCCGTGCCAATGGATGCTGGTGGCCTCCGCGGTTCGGTTCTCCAGCGTCACGTCGAACCGTTCGCCCTCATCGAAACGAAGCCCGTGAGTGCCGTCGGCCCCAGTGAGGCCGAATACGGTCGCGGACCGGCCAAGCACCTCGATCGTCCGGGTTTCGGCCACGAGCAACTGCCCCTGGGCACCGAACGCCGAGGGCGGCAGTATCAGGCCGGACGCGCAGAGGGCTGCGGCCGATTTCAGGACGGTGCGGCGGGTTACGGGATAGCTCATGGTCGAATACCTCGAAGGATGGGATGCTTGCCGGACCTTGTCCGGCTTACCACGGTGATAAGGTCAAGAGGTGAAAGCTCGATGGCCGGCTGCAAGGCCGGCCATCTGTCGTCAGTTCTTTGCAGCCTTGAACGTGCGCAAGCGGAGGGCATTGCCCAGAACGAAGACGCTTGAGAGAGCCATGGCGCCCGCCGCGAAGACCGGCGAGAGCAGGATGCCATGGGACGGGTACAGCACGCCCGCGGCGACCGGGATCAACGCCGTGTTGTAGGCGAAGGCCCAGAACAGGTTCTGCCGGATGTTGCCGATGGTGGCCTTGGACAGGGCTATGGCATTCGGCACCCCCAGGAGGCTGCCGGACATAAGGACGACATCTGCGGCCTCGATGGCGATGTCGGTGCCGGTCCCGATGGCGAGGCCAACATCGGCTTCCGCCAGGGCGGGGGCGTCGTTGATGCCGTCGCCGACATAGGCCACCTTGCCGTACTGGCTCCGGAGGCGGCGCACCGCGTCGACCTTGCCGTCCGGCAGCACTTCGGCAACCACTTCATCAATGCCGAGCCGGGCGGCGATCGCCTTCGCCGTGCGGGCGTTGTCGCCGGTGATCATCGCCACCTTAAGGCCGAGGTCGTGCAAGGCCTTGATCGCCGCAGGCGTGGTTTCCTTGATCGGATCGGCTACGGCGATCACCGCAGCCAGTTTGCCGTCGATTGCCGCGTAGAGCGGAGACTTACCTTCGTTGCCCAGTCGCGAAGCCGTCGCGGCGAACCCGGCGACGTCATAGCCCAGCTGGGTCATGTACCGGTCGGCGCCGATCTCGACACGCTTGCCGGCCACCGTGGCATTGACGCCAAAGCCCGTGACCGACTCGAACGCTGAGACGGCAGGAAACTCGAGACCTTCCTTCTGTGCGGCGTCAACGATCGCCGAGGCGATCGGATGCTCCGACTTGGCTTCGACCGCGGCGACGAGACCGAGGACAGTGGCCCGGTCGAAGCCGATCGCCAACTCAAGGTCGGTCAAGGCCGGCTTGCCTTCGGTCAACGTACCGGTCTTGTCGACCGCAACGACCTTGGCATCCTTCAGCAACTGCAGTGCTTCGCCCTTGCGGAACAGCACGCCGAGTTCGGCTCCCCGTCCCGTTCCGACCATGATCGAGGTCGGCGTGGCCAGGCCCATGGCGCACGGGCAGGCAATGATGAGAACCGCAACGGCGTTCACCAGGGCGAATGACAGCGCCGGGGATGGGCCGAAGACGAACCATGCCGCGAAGGTCAGCGCCGCGACTGCAAAGACTGCGGGCACGAACCACATGGTGATCTTGTCGACCACCGCCTGGATCGGCAGCTTGGAGCCCTGAGCCTCCTCGACCATGCGGATGATCTGGGCCAGCACGGTGTTGCCGCCCACAGCGGTCGCCTTGAACGCGAAGGCACCCTTCTGGTTGATGGTACCGCCCACCACTTCAGATCCTGAGGACTTCGAAACGGGGATCGGCTCGCCTGTGATCATGGATTCGTCGACATAGCTGTCGCCTTCGACCACTTCGCCGTCGACGGGGACGCGGTCGCCAGGGCGGACTTCGATGATGTCACCCGAAACCACGTCGTCGATGGCGAGATCGATCGCCTTGCCGTTCCTCCGGACGCGCGCCGTTTTGGCCTGCAGCCCAACCAGCCGTTTGATCGCTTCGGACGTGCGGCCCTTGGCCTGGGCCTCGAGCAAGCGTCCCAGCAGGATCAGAGTAACGATGACCGCCGCCGCCTCGAAATAGACGTTGACGGTGCCGGCAGGCAGGAAGCCGGGAGCGAACGTGGCCACCAGCGAATAGCCATAGGCCGCCAGCGAGCCGACCGCGACCAGCGAGTTCATGTCGGGCCCGAGCCGCCACAGGGCGGGCAACCCCTTCTCGAAGAAGCGGATGCCAGGAATGAACAGAACGAGCGTGGTCAGTACGAACTGGAAATACCAGCTTGTCTGCATGCCGACCGTCGAGGCGATAAGGTCATGCGCGCCCGGGATGAGGTGCGAGCCCATCTCGAGGGCGAATACTGGTGCGGTAAGGAGCGCGGCGAAGGTGAAGTCGCGCTTGAGGTCGCGCTGCTCGGTTTCCTTGCGCTCTGCCCGCTCGTCGGCTTCCGTCTTGCCAGATGGTCCGACATTTCCGCCAACCGGTTTGGACTCGTATCCCGCATCGGCGATCGCCTTGATCAGGGATGCGACGTCGGCGTTGCCATGAATGGTAGCACGCTCCGTCGCCAGGTTCACCGAAGCGTCGGTGACGCCGTCCACGGCCTTGAGCGCACGCTCGACACGTCCCACGCACGAGGCACAGGTCATTCCCTCGATGGCAAGCTCGACGGATAATGGTGTTAGGCTGGCAGCGAAGCTCGGCGATACGCTGTAGCCGGCTTTCTCGACAGCTTCGACGAGCCTTGAACGGTCCACGGTCGAAGCGGCCGTGACGCTTGCGCGCTCAGTCGCCAGATTGACCGACACGGCGACCACGCCGGAAACTGCCTTGATGGCCTTTTCTACGCGACCCACGCATGAGGCGCAGGTCATGCCTTCGATCGGCAGGGAAATCACTGCGGACGTTATATCGGCAGCTCGAACAGGGGCATTCATTGCCGTCTCCTTCTCGTTCAGAATTCATGTTCGAACGGAGAATGGGGCTTCCAGCCGTGGGAAGGTCAAGGCGTTGTTTTGTCTTATTTGGGCCCTTGACCCTCCAACGGCTGCAAGCCCTATCTAGTGGTGCATGAGACCAGAAACACAGGAGATTCTCATGCAGCTACGCATCGAAGACATGACTTGCGGCGGTTGCGCCAAGTCGGTCACCGCCGCCATCACCTCGGTTGATCCGGGTGCCAAGGTGGAGGCAAATCCCGCAGCCCGAACGGTCAAGGTCGAAACCTCGGCTTCGGAAGACCAGATCCTGAAGGTTCTTGACCAAGCCGGGTACCCGGCAACCATCAGCTGATCGAGGCGGTCCGATGAACAAGCTCACCCCCATCTTCATTGCAGGAGCTATGGCGATCAGCGCCGGTCTTGCCTTTGCGCAGAGTCAGATGAACAAGCCAGAAACGACTTCCGGCCATGCCGATCACAGTATGTCCGCACCGGCAACCGATGCGGACGGCCCCTCCACCTCGGCCTACCGTGTAGCCAACGACAAGATGCATGCCGAAATGACCATCGAATTCACCGGTGATGCCGATATCGATTTCATGCAGGGGATGATCCCCCACCACCAGGGCGCCATCGATATGGCTCGCGTGGTTCTCGAGCACGGCGGGGACCCCGAGGTTCGAAAGCTCGCCGAGGAGGTAGTCACCGCTCAGGAGGGCGAAATTGCGCTGATGAAGCAATGGCTCGCTGAACGCGGCCAGTAGAGACTCGGGGGCGGCGTGCTGAAAGAGCATTGGCCAAGACAAATAGTAAGGCCGGGCAAGCTGCCCGGCCTTACTCCGTTTCGGGATGGTGGTGGGGCTATTCCGCCTTCCGGGAGGAAATGGGGTCCCGTCACCCCGTTTCTGACAGTCCAATCGATGAACGCCGAAGGAGCGGGTATGGGGCCGGGAGAGGTTCGTCCGGTCTTGGCGACAGTCTTTGATAATCTGCGCTTCAGGAGCCTACGCGAACTCAGTCATTCGTACTTCGGTTCCGGAGTGGTGATCTTGCCCTCAAACCGTCAATCTGTGGCGCGGCTTTTCTCCAAGCTGGAGCGATATTGATGATCTGACCTTTGATGCGTTTTATTGGTGTATTTCGCGCTTTCTGAAGAGGTCGTGATAATTGGTCTGATATCGCTACGGCCTAATCGGACGACTAATTCGGACTTTCGGAACCTACCAAATCAACTGACTTTCTTCGGCGTCGTCCCCATCGATTCTGAAAGCCTTTGTGCGGCACTCTTGAGGGCCTCTATAGTCGCCGGCTCGATCTCGCGCCCTATATCGGCAACGGTATCTAGCAGCGCGATCGTCCCCACAATCTGGTCCGCCGGACCGAATATGGGTGCAGCGACCCCGTTAAGGCCCTCCCGCATTTGCGCGACCGATATTCCAGCCTGCCGGACCACTTCCAATTCACCGGGGCGCTCGCGTTCATAAGTAGCGCGCGCAGCAGCAAGCGGCGTCCCGGAATTTAAACTCGCCTGCGCCACCGCCATTGCGAGTTTGCCCTGCGCTGAGGTGAGAAACGGCAGCACGGTCCCAGGTCGGATTTCGAGAACTATAGGCGATTTCCCTGAGATCGATTTGAGCACCTCGATCCCGTGATGTTCGACACGGGAGAGGATGACTGAGTGCCCAAAGCTTTCGCGGAGATCGTGCATGACACTGGTGGCAAGATTTACGAGGTCGTAGCGACGGTTAATTGCCCGACCGATGTCGACAAGCTTTGGGCCGACCCCGTATTGACCACCCGGTTCGTAGCGAGTCGCAATCCCGGCATTGAGCAGAGTCTGGAGATGACGGAATATCCGGCTCTTTGACGTGCCGACCTCCTTGGCGAGATCGCTTACGCTGACGGGGCCATCCGACTGTGCCAGACGGTCGATAATCGCAACGGTGAGCAACGCGGCCTGGGTACCTTCACCCAGAGATTTGGCCACTGTTGGCATTGCCGCTACTCCAATATGTCATCGACCGTTCAGGGCGGTATTATCACCCCGAGAACTACGCGACCACCGATACCTTGCTTGCACCGAAATAGAGTTCAAGCGCATTGAGTCCGCCGATTCGGTGCTGGGCGGCGAGATCCGGCACCGCGTCTTGGAACCAGTCGATAGTCTCCTGATAGCGTGTCCCTTCGGTACCCACGAACGGGCAATCGCTGCCCCACACGATACGTGTGTCGCCCGTCTGGCGCAGAAGTTCCTTCAAGTAACCGGCAGACTCCTTAAATCCCAGCCGGTGCGGGCCCGAGGCCTTGACCCAGGTCCGGCCCTTCTCGATTGACCGCATCATCGCCTTGAACCCCGCGCAGTCAACGCCATCTTCGGGCGTGGGGCGCCCGAGATGATCGACCACCAGCTTCGCCCCGCAGGCTTCAAATACCGGCAACAGATCAACCAGGTCTTTGCCATCCGCGTGCAGATGGATATGCCAATCCAGATCGGCAATGCGCCGAAATGTCCGGCGGTACTCAAAAGTGGAAAGATCAGGCAAACGATCAAGCCCGATCAGATGCATGCGCACCCCGACGATGCCCGCCCGGTCCATATCCTGCATTACAATACGCTCAACGCTCGGCTCGAGGATCACGGTGCCGCGCAGACGTGGGGAGTGCCTGACGCAATCGATGACATAGTCATTGTAATCGAGCCAAGGGCTTGCTGCAGCGAGAACTGCCTGGCCGACTCCGTGAGCATCGAGCACACCGATGAAATCTTCGAGCGTGAAGTCATAGTCAGGTGCGTGGCGCGGATTATCCCTAAGCGGCATGTCGCGTTTGAAAACATGCGCATGCGCATCCACCAGAGGCACGGCCATTTCTTCGTGCTCAATACTCACGGACTCAACTCCAGCCTATTGCGTCTCGATACCGGCACTATCGATGACTTCGGCCCATTTCTGCCGGTCGACCTCGAAGCGGTCAGCCATTTCCTCTGGCGTTGTCGACCGCGCGATCGTGCCCAGATCGGCAAATTTCTGTACAATCTCGGGCATTTCAGTCGCAGTCGCGACAGCCTCATGCAGCGCGTCAATAATGGCGTCCGGCGTGCCGTCCAGCGCATAGAGCGCATTCCAGCCCGTGACGTCGTAATTCTCTACACCTGCCTCTGCAGCGGTCGGAACCTGGGGGAGTGCGGGGTTGCGATCAAGGCCCGTGACGGCGATTGCCCGCACCTGCCCACCCTCGATTGCCGAGGCGAACGCGGTGTAGGATTCAACGGCAATGTCGAGATCGCCGCGTATCAGGGCCGCCATCACGTCAGGCGAGGTACGATAGGGAATGATATTGGCCTCCATGTTTGTCACCGAGCGGAACAGTTCAGCCGCAAGATTTTGCGAACTGCCCGGATTGACGGTGCCGATATTGATGCTGCCGGGATCGGCCTCCGCCTTTGCCAGCAATGCCTCAACACTGTCGATGTCAGTGTCCGGATTGGAAAACAGAACCAGATCGAACCAAGCAACCGTCGAGATCGGTGTGAACTGGGACTGAGGATCATAGGAAAGTTCGGTAAACAGAGATGTCGCGATCGTCGTGCCGTTCGACATCACGATCAGCGTGTGGCCATCGGGCTCAGAACGCAAAAGCTGCTCGGCAGCCGCAACGCCGCCGGCACCGGGATGGTTCTCGACAACGATCTGCTGGCCAAGGATTTCGCTCATTTTCTCGCCGGCCAGCCGAACGGTGACATCCGCCAGTCCGCCCGGTCCGAATGGCACGATGACGCGGATCGGACGGGTCGGGAAATCCTCCTGCGCCATGACGGTGCTGGTCATCAGCGGCAGGGATATCGCTGTTGCAGCCAGTGTGGTCCCTATCAACAGGCGGCGCATCAGACGTGCCATTTTGGGTTTGTAGCTCATAGTCTCCTCCTTTGGTGATCTGGATGTGGTTTGCATGATCGTCCCTGGCCTACCCACGCTTACGCACAAGGCCGGCGACACGGCCCGTTGCAGCTCTGACCAGCGGGATCGACCCCGCGAGAACAAGTGCGGTCATGGCGAGAAAAATAAGGCTGATCGGGCGTTCCAGGAAAACCGCCAAGTCGCCGCGAGAAAGTACCAACGCCCGCCGGAAATGTTCCTCGAGCAGCGGACCGAGTACAAAGCCAAGCAACAAGGGCGCCGCCGGAAAGCCAAAGCGGTTCATGAACAGTCCCGCCAAGCCGAAAACCAAAGTCAATAGCACGTCGAAGGTACTGTAGCTGACGCTGTAAACCCCGATGCAGATAAAGAATAACATTGCCGGATAGAGCAGATGATAAGGGATTGAGAGAAGCCGCACCCACACACCGATCATAGGAATGTTGAGGACGAGCAGAAAGATGTTGCCGATCCAGAAGCTGGCAACGATGCCCCAGAACAACGTGGGCTCATCGGTAAGCAATTGGGGACCAGGCGTTATGCCGTGGATCAGCATGCCACCAAGCATGACGGCCATAATCGCATCACCTGGGATGCCCAGCGTGAGCGTCGGAATAAAGGCTGCTTGCACCGACGCATTGTTTGAAGCTTCAGGCGCACTGATCCCCTCGATCGCGCCTCGACCGAAAATTTCTGGTGTTCGTGAAATCCGCTTTTCGACGGAATAGGACATGAATGTCGCAATTGTCGGGCCGGTGCCGGGCAACATCCCCACAATCGATCCGACTACCGATCCGCGCCATGCTGCGGGCCAGAAGCGCCGCATATCCTCGCGAGTGGGCAGCATCGAGCGCAGCGTTATCGCCCGCGCATCGACCGTGGCGTATTCACCCCGGCACAGATTGGCGAAAATCTCCGAGACGCCGAACAAGCCCATGGCGAGCGCCACAAGGCTGATGCCATTAGAGAGATCGATATTGCCAGAGGTAAAGCGTGCAGCGCCCGAGCTGATATCGGTACCGACGAGCCCGAGCAACAGCCCCACAGCCACCATCAGCAGCCCTTTGATCACCGAGCCTGTCGAGAGCGTAGAGGCCGCGCAAAGCGCAAGGATCATGATGGAGAAATAGTCCGCAGAGGAGAAGCTGATGGCGAAATCGGCAAGAACAGGCGAAAAACCGACCAGAAGGATGATCGCAAACGATCCGCCCAGAAACGAGGCGATTGTTGTGATAAATAGCGCAACGCCCGCGCGCCCCTGCTGGGCCATCGGATAGCCGTCAAGGCATGTAACAGCAGCAGTCGGGCTGCCGGGAAGGTTGAGAAGAATTGAGGCGGTCGAACTGCCATATTGTGCGCCGTAGAAAATGCCCGCGAGCATGATCATCCCGTGCATAGGATCGAGATAGAAGGTCAGCGGCAGGCACATCGAGATCGTCGCGAGCGCGCCAATCCCGGGCAGAACGCCAACAAAGGTGCCGAGAGAGACGCCCAGCAGGCAAAACAGTAGCGACTCCCAGGTTAGCGCCGCCTGAAACCCGAGCCCGAGATTTGCAAGTGTTTCCAAGGCTCACCTACCCCACAGGGTGAGCGGCATGCCTAGCCCCCAAATAAAGACGAGGTATCCGCTCAGCGAAAGCGCCCCTCCCAGAACCAGTATCGAGACCGGGCGGATAGGCGGCTTTGCCAAGGCGCTCAATCCTACCAGGGCGAAGGTCGCGACTACGAGGCCGAGAGACTGAACCAGGAGCAGCCATGCAAGGATTGCTGTGCCAACCCACACTATGGGGGCCAAGCGAAGGGCCATCCGCTCTTCATTCTCTCCTCTGGATTCGAACGCTGCAGCGAGTGCAAGAACGATCACCGCTGTGCCGATAATCACCGGAAAAAAGCCCGGGCCCATCCGCGTCAGCTCTCCCATGCGATAGCCCGAGCCCACCACCACGGCGTAAAGGCCGAGCGTAGCTATCGCGAGGCTGACCCCAACCGACCCCCAGCTGCTTTTGCTAAATGCCAATCTAGCCCCCTAGCGTTCTTTCTATAAGAACATCTCCTGCATCTATCAGAACGCTACCACTGAGTTTCGCCAGTGGTCAAGCCTTTGGCTGTGGGTGTGGCTATGGCAGTCAATGAAAAGAGAAGTTGCGCGAGGTCTGTTCATGTCAACTTGAGAGCGGCGGCGCAGATGTAGCACTGGCAAGGGTTGAAGGACTGGTGGGCTATGTGCCCTACGCAAATTTCACAGCGCCGTTCACGGACGGCTCTTTGTTGAAAAGGGGGGTCCGAGCTTTACCATTGCTGGTTGGTACTGCCGTGTATCCGGCCCATAGGTGCGGCCTATCATGTGCCGCTGGTGAAAATGCCATTCGCGCACGGGCAGTTTCAAATTAGTTTTCGAGTGGCTGTGCCTAGATTAGCATCCGGCTCGAGCTCGGGCATGGCCTCACGCGGGTGGCAGCGGACAGGAAAGAAGTGCTAGCTTCTTCCGATGATCAACATCCGCGTTTCCGTGACCATTGCCGCCCTTCTCGCCACCGTCCTGGGTGCTCTCCCTGCGCAAACCCAGGAGTGGAACGTTCGCTTCGATATGTGTGACCGCGATCGGTACACCTGCGTGGTGGATGGAGACACCATTTGGCTGCAGGGCGTCAACTTACGGCTTGAGGGCTATGACACGCCCGAGCCCTACACTAACATCTGCGGCGGACAGGCCGAAGTCACCCTGGCGAAGCGGGCGAGCGCTCGTTTGCTGCAACTGCTCAACAGCAACCCGTTTACCGTCGAGAAGAGCGGCACGGATCGCTTTGATCGCACTCTGGCGACGATCCGCATTGGCAGCACGGACGTGGGCGACATATTGATCAGTGAGGGACTCGCGCGGAGATGGCCCAACGGCCGCGAGTTCTGGTGCTGAACCAAAGCGCTGGGCGGGCCGGGGGCCCCGCCAAAGAGGGAGCCTCAGCCCGACCGGCTTAGGACCGAGCCCCGGGTGACAAAGTGCAACTAGGGATTGAAATACCATGCCATCGGAAACTCGCTCCCCGCGTCTCGCAGTGTTGATCGACGCCGACAATGCCTCGGCGCGGATCGCCGACGGCTTGTTCGAGGAGATCGCCAAGATCGGCGAGGCGAGTGTGCGCCGGATCTACGGTGACTTCTCCAGTACCAGATCCAAGGCCTGGGCCGATGTCCTGTCCAAGCACGCGATCATCCCGCAGCAGCAGTTTGCCTATACCATCGGCAAGAACGCCTCTGACATAACGCTGGTAATCGACGCCATGGACCTGCTCCATAGCGGCAGATTTGATGGATTCTGCCTCGTGTCGTCCGACAGTGACTTCACCCGGCTGGCATCTCGCATACGGGAGCAGGGGATCGACGTCTTTGGCTTCGGCGAGCAGAAGACCCCCGAGAGTTTCCGACAGGCCTGCCGCAGGTTCGTCTATACCGAAAATCTCCTCCCCACAGCGCCGGCCAATGGGCAGGATACCGGTCAGAAAGCTGCGTCGCTGCAAGCGCCAGCGGACGCTGTGCCGATTCTGGTCAAGGTCATAGCGCAAATGGACACCGAAGATGGCTGGGTTCCGCTGGGCGCCGTTGGCAATCAACTAGCGAACCTTGCTCCAGATTTCGACCCGCGGACCTTTGGCTTCCGGAAGCTCAGCGACCTGATCCGTCAAACCAACGCGTTCGAGCTGCTGCATCCAGAGGGAGGAGCGCTCCGCATTCGCCCCAAACCCAAGGCGCGCGGGCGCTGACCAGCGACCAGATCGGTTGCGACACGACCTGCGCAATTGGCGCGGCACGGGAAGGGAGCTGTGGTTGTAGCCAAATTCACTCCATCTCCGGCACGTCGCCGTGCTGGAAGAGCACGACGGGTTCGCCGAACTCGCCATTCACCTAGTCGGCTGACCGCGACCAGGTGATGACCCCGGCATAGGTGCCGAGCGCCGCCATGCGTTTCTCATCCATTCGGGCCTGTTCTCCGAGGGCAATTCGCGTGGCTCGAAGGCCGGCCGCAGGTAACCCTACTCATCCTGTATGGAGGTCATCAGCACCACCAGCGTCTTGAGCTTCGTTCCGGCGCCTGCCCGCTGCGTGCTAGGTGCTTCCATATTTGATCACCCTCCAGTCTGGACACCGCAGCGCACGCCACAACAAAAAATGAACACACGACAATAGCCTGTCGGCATTGGCGACAGCGCAGGGCCTCAAATGGATCAGGCAGAAGAATGGGTTTGCTGCCTATCCGGCGGGCTTCGACCACCTTCGGCGAAACGCTTCCATCTGGCAGAATACCGAGCGCACCGACAGCTGGTGCTGGACCGTCAAATGGGAGGACTGGTTCAGCGCCAGCGGCATTGCCGAAAGCAAGCAGGAGGCAGCTGACGCGGCAACGGAAGCCTGGTGGATATCAGTGGCGTCGCCGATCCCGCGCGATGTGGAACGCGAGAGTGCCGTGCTGGTCGCCCGAGCGCCGGTGCTGCCGCCTCCCAACAGTCTCTTCAGCAAGGACCGGGAATTCTGGTCAGGCTGAACCGTGCGCTGGCGCTCCTCTGTGCCGACGAGCTGCGCACCGGCCAGCTTCCGCCTCCGATCAGTATCCTGATGCAGACCCTGTCCTCCGAGCTGTTCAGGCTGCGGGTCGGCACCGAGGTCGCGCAGTAGGGCCCGCACGGTCTCGGCTCGTTCATCGGCATGCTCGGCTTCCCGCACCCGGGCCGGAATGCGCTCAAGGCCAGCAAGATCCCGGCGGAGCTTGGCAATCAGCTTTTCCCGCTCCGGATTGATCGATGGCACTCTCATAGCGAATTGAGCAGGGGCTTCTTGGTGTCGGTGCCCTCATTGCGGGCGTCGTTCACCGCGCGGCCGACCCGGCAACGGACATTCATCTCTGCCAGGTGGTCTCATTGGTGAAGCAGCCGCACATATAATCACAGTCCTGGTTCAGGAGCGAGCTCGCCCCATCGGTCGTCCCAGAGCTCCCGGTGCTGGAGCCAGACCACCACCCGCCTGAACGCATGGCGCTCACAAACCTGCTCGGCCAGCTGCAGTGCGTTCTCGACCGGCATCGGGCCCTCCACGGCAGACTTGGCCTCCATGGCACCGCTGGACCAGTCTGGCCAATAGATAGTGGCATTGCGCTGCCCGAACTGCAGGCCGGCCACTTTGAGAATGCGGGTATCGCTGCTGATGCCCACGGTCACGGCATCCAGCGCCACATCATCCTCGTCTTCGGTCCATTGATAGACCCGCTTCACCATTCGCTCCACTTGAAGTCCACCGATGGCATCGGCAACCACCCACGATCAGTTTGCACCAAACTTGCTGTCGGTGATGGCGAGGTCGATCTGCTCCTCGATTTCATCAAAGACAACGATGATCAGCAGCTCGCGCTCGGCATCGGTCTGCCCTGCATCGGCATCGACCTTTTTCACGGTGAAGGATCGCAACTGGTGATCGCGGCGCAGCGTGTAACCCGCAAGAAACTCGATGAAGCCCGCCTCGCTCCAAAAGTCGACCATGAAGGTCTCCAAATACTGGACATACTTGGTCGAAATCTCCGCGCTCAACCTGTCCACAAGAGTCTTCATGCCTACCTCCGCCAGAGGAAGCTTACCCACTTTACCCCCTCGGCTGCCAGCGGCTTTATTCTCGAGGCGCAGCAGGGAGAAAGACCGTGAGACTTGGTCGAGAAGGCCGGAGGACTGTGGCGCAGTTTCTCAATTCGCTGGCCGTAGCATTGGTGGCCACCCTTGTGCTGGCGCCGCTGGCGCTTGGAACACTCCGTCCCGTTTACGCGGCAATGGCGACTGCGGCCGCATTGCTCCTTCACCTGATCGCGGTGGGGACGGCCCGGAGATGACGACTGCATTCATGGTCGCTGCCGCGATGGGGCCGGTAACAGACGGGCAGCCAATAAACAGAAGCCAGTGATTAGCTGCCAGTTCAAAGAGAAAGCGACGTCAGATCCGACCGCCCATAACGGTCTGATTCCAATTTGGAGCCACCGACCACACAAAATCTCCTGCTCAGCAAACATTCACCCGATCTGACTGCAGAAAATGCCGGCTGTGCTGATTTCAGATGAGGTGGATGGCTCCCGCTCCCGGCATCTGAGTGCCAAAGTGGGTTTGCTGTCAGGCAACCCAAGCAAAGGAGCCATCCGCCATGCAGATTACCCCCATAGGCCTCGATCTGGCCAAGCGTGTTTTTCAAGTTCATGCCGTTGACGCGTCTGGAGACGTTGTCGTGCGCAAAGCCCTACGGCGATCGCAAGTTCTGCCGTTCTTCACCAAGTTGCCGCCCTGCCTGATCGGTATCG
>NZ_JAUYGL010000037.1 GCF_030689745.1 Devosia sp. | reverse complement strand
CGTCCGGGCGTAGCGGGCACGGTATCCACCACCCCAGCCCGCGTGCACTACAATACCGGCTTCAAGGCCGACATTCTCGACATGGCCAGTTGCCTTGTCACCGTGCAGAATCCCTTCGGCTCGGACACCAAGCGCACCAATTTCTATGCCGCAACGACAACCCAGGCCGTCAGCGAATCCATTCGCTCAACCGATACTGGCCTTACCTGTGCCGTAGGGTTTCAGGCCGGTCCCGGCGTTATCAGTGTCATTGGTGGCGTGTCCGCCCAGAACCTTGACTACCAGGCGGCCCTTCCCACCGGGACCACCACGAGCACCCCCGTTTCCATCAATGGCTGGTCAACCGGCTGGCGCGCAGGCCTCGCCTATGAGATTCCTGAATACGCCCTGCGCGTCAGCGCCATCTACAATGCGCCCGTCCACTACACCCTCAATGGCACCGCCTACGGTGGCGCAGCATCAGCCGACGCTACCACGCCGCAATCCTTTGAAATACGCGGCCAGACCGGCATTGCCCCCGGCTGGCTGGCCCTGGGGTCGGTGAAATGGATGGACTGGTCCGTCCTGCAGCGCCTCACCGTCAACACCATTAACGGGCCGCGGGGCTCGGCCTTTGACTACCGTGACGGCTGGACCGTCACCGCCGGCATCGGCCATGCTGTCAACGAGCAGCTCAGCGTCGTCGGCACCTTGAGCTGGGATCGGGGCACCTCAACACCCGGCGCTGGCGGTGTGTTGATCTCAGGGACCCAGACCGACCGCTATGGCATTGCCCTGGGTGGCAGCTACAGTTTCTCGC
This sequence comes from Devosia sp., assembly GCF_030689745.1. Taxonomy (GTDB): domain Bacteria; phylum Pseudomonadota; class Alphaproteobacteria; order Rhizobiales; family Devosiaceae; genus Devosia; species Devosia alba. The sequence goes on along the minus strand of NZ_JAUYGL010000037.1, from coordinate 14,394 downwards.
CCAGTGTCCAGCTTACCGGCGGCGTTTCCGCCAGCACGCTGGGCGCCGGCTCCAATGCCCGGGGCGAGCGCTGGGATACCGGTTATGTCTTCGCCGTCAGTGGCGGGCTCAAAGGCTCCTTCTAGCATCCAGACCAGGGTCAATTGCCGGCCATTGGGCCGCCCGGAAATCCACCGGGCGGCCCATTTCATTCTTGCTGGTCACGCTGCCTGATCGGCATTATCGCCATCGACACCCATGCGCCGGCCCGATACCGTAGCGACATTCCTACAGCGTCAGTTTGGGTGTCACATGCAGGTCGGCGTGATTTATGCGGTCGTCGCCTATTCGGTCTATTCCTGCGGCGATGCCATCATCAAGGGCTTCGGACAGAGCCTGTCGATCTTTGAGATCGGCTTTTTCATCGCCGTTTTCTCGCTGCTGCCGGCGCTGTTCGTCAAACCCAGGGGTGAGCGCTGGCGCCACAGCTTCCAGCTGGTCCACCCGCGCCTCGTGCATCTGCGCGCCTTCACCGGCGTGGCTTCGGCCACCCTCGTCACCTACGCCTTCGTCAACATCCAATTCGCCGAGACCTATTCACTGGTCTTCATGATGCCCCTGTTCATCACCATCCTGTCGGTGCTGGTGCTCAAGGAGCGCGTCGACCTCACGCGCTGGGCCATGCTGGCCCTGGGTTTTGTCGGTGTCATGCTGGTGGTCCGTCCCGGCTTCCGCACCCTCGAACTGGGTCATCTCGCAGCGCTGAGCTGCGCCTTCTTCGGCGCCGCCACCACCACCATTTTGCGCATCATCGCCAGCAAGGAAAAGCGCGTCAGCCTCATCGCCATCCCCGCCCTCTATGTCGTGACCGTCAACGCCGTGCTGATGGCGCCAACTTTCCTTATGCCGACCCCAACCCAGTTTGCCCTGCTCGCTATCAGTGGCAGCTTCATCGGCATTGGCCACTTGCTGATCATCGCCGCCACCCGCAATGCGCCCGCCAGCCAGGTCGCGCCCATCCAATATGTGCAGATTGTCTGGGCCATTGCCCTGGGTGCCATTTTCTATGTCGAGTACCCCGACCTGCTGGCCTATATCGGCCTCGCCATTGTCGTGCTCTCCGGCCTGGTCAATGTGTTCATCGACGGCGCCCGCACCCGCATTGCCGGCCGCTTCGCCGAATACCGCGCCCTGCGCACCGGCCCGGTGACCAATATTACCGAAGTGCAGGGCCCCGAGGTCTAGGCCTTTATGCCCGCCGGGCCCTTGAAACGAAAATCCCCGCTTTCGCGGGGATGTCCAGTTCGTCGGCTCTAGAGTGCGGCGCGGACCGCCGCAATGGCTTCGTCCGCCTTGGACCCGTCCGGTCCGCCGCCTTGGGCCATGTCGGGACGGCCACCCCCGCCCTGCCCGCCAAGCGCCACTGTCGCCAGCTTGATCAGATCGCCGGCGGCGTAGCGCCCGGTCAGATCCTGCGTTACGCCTACGGCTACCGTGCCCTTGCCATCATCGCCCTTGAGCACGACGGTGACGACACCCGAGCCGATGCGCTGCTTTTCGGAATCGACCAGGCCCTTCACATCCCTGGCCGCGAGGCCTTCGACGGTGCGGCCGACATAGATGACGCCATTGACGGTCTCGTCTGCCGTGGCAGCCGATCCGGCGGCGCCGCCGCCGCCCAGAGCCAGCTTCTTGCGGGCGTCGGTCAGTTCACGCTCGATCTTCTTGAAGTTTTCCTGCAGCGCCGCGATGCGGTCAAGCACCTCATGGCTGCCGGCGCGCAGCAGGCCCGCCGCGGCATTGACGATCGCCACATTGGTATTGCCGCGATGGCGCGCCGCCGTGCCGGTGAGCGCCTCGATGCGGCGCACACCGGCGCCCACGGCGCTTTCCGCCACGATCGAGACCAGGCCAATGTCACCAGTGCGCCGCACATGGGTGCCCCCGCACAGCTCCACCGACCAGCCCAGGCCATTGCCTGTCGGCTCGCCCATCGCCACCACGCGCACTTCGTCGCCATATTTTTCGCCGAACAGCGCCCGCGCGCCCGATTCCTTGGCCTCGTCCACGCCCATCAGGCGGGTCTCGACCGGAGTGTTCTGCAGCACGATGGCATTGGCGATATCTTCGACCTGCGCCATCTCCTGCTCGCTCACCGGCTTGGTATGCACAAAGTCAAAGCGCAGCCGGTCGGGCGAGACCATCGAGCCCTTTTGCGCCACATGATCACCCAGCACGATGCGCAGCGCTTCATGCAGCAAATGGGTGGCCGAATGGTTCGAGCGGATCGCCGAACGGCGGTCATGGTCAACCACCAGCGTCACCGGCTGGCCCAGCTTCAGCGTGCCCTCGCCCACCGTCACCTTGTGCGCAAACACGCCGTGGAACTTCTGCGTATCGTCCACCCGCGCCGTCAGCCCGTCGCCATGCAGCGCGCCGCTATCGCCGACCTGGCCACCGCTCTCGCCATAGAACGGGGTCTGGTTGACCACGACAAAGCCGGTTTCGCCGGCGCCGAGGCTCGCCACTTCGGCGCCGTCCTTGATCAGCGCCTTGATTTCAGCTTCGGCACTTTCGGTTTCATAGCCCAGAAATTCGGTCGGGCCGAGCCTGTCGGCCAGTCCGAACCAGACCGTGTCGGTGGCCGCGCCACCGGCGCCCGACCAGCTCTTGCGCGCCTCGGCCTTCTGCGCGGCCATGGCCGCATCAAAACCCGGCTGATCCACGGTGATGCCGCGCGAGCGCAGGGCATCCTGCGTCAGATCGAGCGGAAAGCCATAGGTGTCGTAGAGCTTGAAGGCCGAACTGCCATCCAGCACGGCGCCTTCGCCCATCTCTTTGGTCTCGTCGGCCAGGATCTGCAGCCCGCGGCCCAGCGTCTTGAGGAAGCGTCCCTCCTCCAGCTTGACCGTCTCGGCGATCATCGCTTCGCCGCTGCGCAGCTCGGGATAGGCCTGGCCCATTTCCCGCACCAGTGTCGGCACCAGCTTGAAGATCACCGGCTCTTCGGCGCCAAGCAGCGTCGCGTGCCGCATGGCGCGGCGCATGATGCGGCGCAGCACATAGCCACGGCCTTCATTGGAGGGCAGCACGCCCTCGGCAATCAGGAAACTCATCGAGCGGAGATGGTCGGCGATCACCCGCAGACTGCGATTGCCCGGGCCCGCCATGTCCACGCCCGTTGCCGAGGCGGCGGCGCCAATCAGCGCCTTGAACAGGTCGATATCGTAATTGTCATGCACGCCCTGCATTACTGCCGCGACGCGCTCAATGCCCATGCCGGTATCGATCGAGGGGCGCGGCAGGCTGTCACGACTGCCATCGGCCTGCTGCTCATACTGCATGAACACCCGGTTCCAGATCTCGATCCAGCGGTCGCCATCCTCGTCGGGCGAACCGGGTGGGCCACCCCACACCTTGTCACCATGGTCATAGAAGATTTCCGAGCATGGACCGCACGGCCCGGTATCGCCCATCTGCCAGAAATTCGACTTGGCCCCGAGCCGCACGATCCGGTCTTCGCCCAGGCCAGCGATCTTTTTCCACAGCTCCATCGCCTCGTCATCATCCTGATAGATGGTGACCATCAGCTTCTGCTTGGGCAGATCCCATTCCTTGGTGAGCAGGTTCCAGGCCAGCTCGATCGCTTCGGCCTTGAAATAGTCGCCGAACGAGAAATTGCCCAGCATCTCGAAGAAGGTGTGGTGGCGGGCGGTAAAGCCCACATTGTCGAGGTCATTGTGCTTGCCGCCGGCGCGCACGCATTTCTGCGCCGAGACGGCGCGCGAATAGGGCCGCTTTTCGACGCCCGTAAAGGTGTTCTTGAATTGCACCATGCCCGCATTGGTGAACATCAGCGTCGGATCATTGCGCGGCACCAGCGGGCTGGAGGCCACGGCCTCATGACCATTGCGCACAAAATACTGGGTGAAGCTCGAACGCAGGTCGTTAACGCTGGTCATGAGAGGACTTTCATTCCAAGAAATGGCGCTCGCGCACCGCAGAGGTCGGCTGGCTTTCTATCGCGCGGCCTGCTGAAATGTCCAGCATTGCGGCGGCATTGCGACCCCGCATCTGCAGCACCCGCACGGCCCGCCTGCCTCCCAGCGATCAGCCACGGCCCATTCGCCCCGCCGCGAGCGCCCTCACCGGCCCGCAGAGCGCCCCGCGCCAGCAAAAAGGGCAGCGCTCGCGCGCTGCCCAAAAACACCCTGCATGGGAAGAATGACTGTCGGTCTTGCTGTCAGTCGTCGCTTGCCGTGTCGTCGCCGCCACCGGCGACCAGCAACACTTCGCCCAGCAGGCCCGAGCTTTCGCGCACACCCTGCTCGATGGCATTGGCCGCAGCCGGGTTGTCCTTGAGGAACTGGCGCGCATTCTCGCGGCCCTGCCCCAGGCGCTGGCTGTCCCAGGAGAACCAGGCGCCGGCCTTTTCCACGATCCCGGCCTTGACGCCCAGGTCGAGCAATTCGCCGGTCTTGGAAATCCCTTCGCCATACATGATGTCGAATTCAACCTGCCGGAACGGCGGCGCCAGCTTGTTCTTGACCACCTTGACGCGGGTCTGATTGCCCACGATCTCCTCGCGGTCCTTGAGCGCGCCGATGCGGCGAATATCCAGGCGAACCGAGGCGTAGAACTTCAGCGCATTGCCGCCCGTGGTGGTTTCCGGCGAGCCATACATCACGCCGATTTTCATGCGGATCTGGTTGATGAAGATCACCAGGCATTTCGACTTGGAGATCGACCCCGTCAATTTGCGCATCGCCTGGCTCATCAGCCGGGCCTGCAGGCCGGGCAGCGAATCGCCCATTTCGCCTTCCAGCTCGGCCCGCGGCGTCAGGGCGGCAACCGAATCGATCACCAGCACGTCAATGGCGCCGCTTCGCACCAGCGTATCGGTGATTTCCAGCGCCTGCTCGCCCGCATCGGGCTGCGAGATCAGCAGATCATCGACATTGACGCCCAGCTTGCGGGCATAGATCGGGTCGAGCGCATGCTCGGCATCGACGAAGGCGCAGATGCCGCCGGCCTTCTGGGCCTCGGCAATCACATGCAGCGCCAGCGTGGTCTTGCCCGAGCTTTCCGGCCCGAAAATTTCAACAATGCGGCCCTTGGGCAGGCCGCCAATGCCCAGCGCGATGTCGAGCCCGAGCGATCCGGTCGAGATCGACTCGACTTCAATCGCCGCCGCCTCGCCCAGGCGCATGATCGAGCCCTTGCCAAAATTGCGCTCAATCTGGCTGAGCGCCGCGGCAAGTGCCTTGTCCTTATCCATCGATCCACCTTCAACAACACGAAGCGACGCGTTAGCCATCAATTCTCTCCTTATTCCACGCTCTGTCAGGCTGCGCAACGCGCTGGCCGCTGGGCTGGGGGTGCATACAATGTGCTTTATTTGTTCTCATATTGTTCTATATCAGTCAAGGGACAAAATGAGAACATCGCGCAGCGGCGTGCTCCGGTACGGACAGAATCGGCAGCGCCGCACACCGCGTCCCTATAAGTATGATTTTTGGGCTTGCGTCATCGGGCCATGTTGCGTTTTATGCCCCGCAATTCTGCCCGTCCGGGCCTTCAGCGCAGGAGCCGCGCCGTGAATCTCATTCAGTTTCTCGATCTCGATGGCGATCGCGCCGTCGCTGCCGTGGTGGACGGTACTGCCCGCATCGTCAACGACACCGCCAGCGTCTATGACCTGACCATTGCCGCTCTCTCCAGCCATGGCGGCCTGGCCGCGCTGATTGAGGCCAAGGGCCTGGGCGACACCGTTGATCGCGCCGCCATTCTGGCCGAGGGCCGCATGCTGTCGCCGATTGATCACCCCGATCCGGCCCATCTCTACGTCACCGGCACCGGCCTGACCCATCTCGGATCTGCCGCCACGCGCGACGCCATGCACAAGGCCAGTGGCGCCAAGCCGGCAGGCGAGCTCACCGATTCCATGAAGATGTTCCAGATGGGCCTGGAACACGGCAAGCCAAGCGCCGGCGAAAAGGGCGTGCAGCCCGAATGGTTCTACAAGGGCAATGGCTATTCGGTGGTGCGCCCCGGCCATCCCCTGCCGTCTCCCGGCTTTGCCCTCGACGCTGGCGAAGAGCCCGAAATCGCCGGCATCTATGTCATCGACCAGAATGGCCAGCCGCGCCGTCTCGGCTTTGCTCTGGCCAATGAATTTTCCGATCACGTCACCGAGCGCATCAATTACCTCTATCTGGCCCATTCCAAGCTGCGCGCCTGCTCCTTTGGCCCCGAACTGCGCCTGGGCGATCTGCCGCACCATGTCGAGGGCATGTCCCGCATCTGGCGCGACGGCAAGGTGCTGTGGGAAAAGCCCTTCGTGTCGGGTGAGGACAATATGAGCCACACCATCGCCAATCTCGAATACCACCACTTCAAGTATGAGTTGTTCCGCAATCCCGGCGATGTGCATGTGCATTGCTTTGGCACCGCCACGCTGAGCTTTGCCGACGGCATCTCGACCCAGCCCGATGACGTGTTCGAGCTGGAAGCCAGCCAGTTCGGCGCCGCCCTGCGCAATCCCGTCCGGGTCCAGGCCGAGCACCCCCTGATTGTCGGCAACGTCTATTAACTTGCTGTCCGGCAACTAACATGTCAGTTTCCCGGCGCTTGAACGCGTCGGGAAACAGCATGGCTCGCACATTTGAAAAACGCCGGATTGGCCAGACCGATCTGGAAATCTCCACGCTGGGCCTGGGCTGCGCCAGCCTCGCCGGCATCTTCTCGGCCGTCCCGGCCGATCAGGCCCGCGCCACCGTCTCTCATGCGCTTGATGCCGGCCTGACCTATGTCGATACCGCGCCGCAATATGGTCTGGGCCGCTCCGAGCATCTGGTCGGCGACGTCATGCGAACCCGTCGCGAAGCTGCCGTGCTCTCCACCAAGGTCGGCCGCCTGCTCAGGCCGGTCAGCCCGGACAGCCAGGACAAGGGCGCCTGGGTCGATCCCCTGCCCTTCGATCAGGTCTATGACTATTCCTATGACGGCGTCATGCGCTCGTTCGAGGACAGCCTGCAGCGGCTCGGCGTCCACCGCGTCGACATTCTCTATGTCCACGATATCGGCGCTGCCACCCATGGCGTGGAGGCCAACAAGCCGCTATGGGCGCAATTGGCCAGCGGCGGTTATCGCGCCCTGCGCGAATTGCGCGACAGCGGCGTGATCGGTGCCATCGGCCTGGGCGTCAATGAGTGGCAGGTGCTGATGGATGCCATGGCCCTGGGCGACTGGGACGTTTTCCTGCTGGCTGGCCGCTATACCCTGCTCGAACAGACCGCCTTGGCGCCGTTCATGACCACGGCCGCCGCGCGCGGTTCATCCGTCGTCGTCGGGGGCCCGTTCAACTCCGGCATTCTGGTGGGCGGCACCACCTTCAACTATGCCAGGGCCCCCGAGGACATTGTCGCCCGCGTCAAGGCGATCGAGGCGGTGTGCCGGCAGTTCGATGTGCCGCTGCCCGCTGCGGCCCTGCAGTTCCCGCTCACCCATCCCGTGGTCTGCAACGTCCTGCCCGGCCCGCGCTCCCCGGCCGAACTCGATGGCATTCTCGACTGGTGGAATATCGACATTCCGGTCGAGCTCTGGACCAGCCTCGCCGCCAGGGGCCTGCTGGCGCCCGGCACGCCCATCCCCGGCGGCACGGCCTGATTGCATTTGGCCCTGTGCGGGCGCCAATGCCCGCGCCACCTCAGTTCAGATCGAGCGCATAACCTTTGAGCGTCGCCAGCGGTACCAGCCCCAGCACTTCCCTGTTGGTGGCCCGCAAATACACCCGCGGCGCCATGCCGGCCTGATGCGCCTGCACCCAGCGCCCGGCCACCAGGCACCAGCGATCCCCCGGCACCAGCCCCGCAAAGCCGAATTGCGGCATCGGCGTGCTCAGATCATTGCCCGCCGCCTTGGAATACACCAGAAATTCTGCGCTTGCCTCGATGCACACCAGATGCACCGCCGCATGGTCAGGGCCGGCCGCACAGAAGCCGGTGCGATAGAAGCCGGTCAGCGGATCGTGCGAACACGGCTGCAGCGCCTCGCCCAGCACGTTGATCTCGCCGGGCCCGGGAAACCGCCCCTGCTCGTTCAATGCACCTCGTCCTTACCCAGCTTCTGCAGCACTTCCTTGACCTTGGAATTGATCTGGTCGAGCGAATAGGGTTTGGGCAGGAATTCCACGCTCTGGTCATCCTCGATGTCGCGGCGCACGCTTTCCTCGGCATAGCCCGAGACAAAGATCACCTTGAGGTTCGGCATGGTCTTGCGCACCTCCTTGAGCAGGCTCGGGCCGTCCATTTCGGGCATCACCACGTCCGAGATCATCAGATCGATCTTGAAATCGATGTCTTCGAGCACTTCCATGGCCTCTTCGCCGCCATCGGCCTCAAACACCTCATAGCCCGTGGCGCGCAGCGCCTGGGCCGAGAAGGCCCGCACGCTTTCCTCGTCCTCGACCAGCAGGATTCGTTCATGCCCGGTCAGGTCGCGCACCGGCGCCGTCGCCGCGGCCACCTTGGCGGCCACTTCACTGGCACTGGCGACATAGCGCGGCAGGAAGATCTTGAATGTCGTGCCGATCCCCACCACCGACACCGGATAGATATAACCCTCGGTCTGCTTGACGATGCCATACACCGTCGACAGTCCCAGCCCGGTGCCCTTGCCCAGTTCCTTGGTGGTAAAGAACGGCTCGAAGATCTTGGCGATCACCTCCGGGCTCATGCCGGTGCCGGTGTCCTGCACATCGATCAGCACGTAATCGGCTGGCACCATGCCTTCAAAATTCATCGTCTCGACTGCGGCCCGCGCCACATTGGAGGTGCGCAGCGTGATCGATCCGCCATTGGGCATCGCATCGCGTGCATTGACCACCAAATTGATGATCACCTGTTCAAGCTGCACCACATCGGCGCGCACCGGCCAGATATTGCGGCCATGCTCGACACTCAGCGTGTTCTTCTCGCCGATCATGCGCTTGAGCAGCACAGTCAGGTCATCGACGATCAGCGGCAGTTCCAGCACCTGCGGCCGCAGCGTCTGCCGGCGCGAAAACGCCAGCAATTGCCGGGTCAGGCCGGCGGCGCGATTGGCATTCTGCTTGATCTGCATCAGCTCGCTGAACGAGGGATCGCCCGGCTTGTGCTTGAGCAGCAGCAGGTCGGAAAAGCCGATAATGGCCGTCAGCAGATTGTTGAAGTCATGCGCCACCCCGCCTGCCAGCTGGCCCACGGCCTGCATTTTCTGGCTCTGCGCAAACTGGGCTTCCAGCTTGCGCTGGTCGGTCATGTCCAGCGCATAGACATTGATCTGCTCGGGCGAGCCTGCGCTCATCTCCGAGGCCGACAGATACAGCCGCACCGCGTGGTCGCCCTCGACGCTGAGCAGCGCGTCGACCGGTTCGATCTCGGACATATGGGCCAGCGCGTCGCTGACGGCCTTGGCGAACCGCTCCCTGCTGCCTTCCCCGATCAGCCCGCTCAGCGGCTCCATCTCGATGCTTTTTTCTTCGCCCGCCCAGTGGAAAATCCGCCCGAACGGCGCATTGGTGCGGATGATCCGGCCTTCGGCATCCAGCGTGGCAATGGCAAACGGGGTATCGTTGAAAAAGCGCGAGAACCGCACCTCCGCCGCCCGCAATTCTTCTTCATTGTCCGGCGCGTTGGACTTGTCGAGCACCAGCGTGCGCGTCTCGCCCAGCTCGCCATCGGCCAGCCGTGCCGCCCGGTGCAGCAACCGCACCGGCAGGCTGGTGCCATTGCGCCGCACCAGATCGATATCGATGATTTCGGTGCGGATTTCGCCATCGCCGCGCCCGCGCATCAGCAAGGTCGAGCCATCGCCGCGCACGATGTCGGACATGCCCAGATGGCCCGAATTGAACTCGGCCAGATCGTAGCCCAGCCAGTCGCTCAGCGTTGAGTTCAGATACTGAATGCGCCCCTGGGCATCGGCCGAGAAGAAGCCTGCCGGCGAATGATCCAGATAGTCGATCGCCCGCTGCAGATCGCGGAACGCACTCTCATTATTGTCCCGGTCGCGGGTAATGTCTTCCACCGACCAGGTTACCAGCGGCTTGGTTGCCTCGTCGGATTCCGGCAGGGGCCGCACCCCGACACGATACCAAAAGGCCTTGTTGCTATGAGCCTGCGAGCCGCCCAGCCCGCCAATAATGCGGATATCCTCGACGGCGGCACGCCCGTCCTTGGCCGCCCGCGACAGGCGGTAAATGGCTTCGCTGGCGTCGGACTGCCCGGCGAACAGCCGGGGCACACCCACCGGAACGCCATTGGTCAGCGCCCCGCTGAAACTGCCATAATGGGCGTTCACATAGGAAATCTTGCCGTCGCGATCCGCCACCACCGCCCCGAACGGCAGGCTGTCGACCACCGCATTGGAAATCGTCCGCCGTTCCTCGCCATTGGCAAACCGGAACAGGCCGGCAGCCAGGCCGAACAGGCAGAACACGCCAATCACCGCCAGAACGCCGATAAAGGTCATGATCAGGTCGGGCGAGATATAGTCGCTGAACAGCGCCAGGCCGAGCGCGATCCCCACCAGAAACAGCCCCAGCAACACGACGCGCCACACGCCCGCACCGCTGCGGCCACTGACGATCAGCGGATCAGGATAAGAGTCCTCGCCGAGCGGCGTCGATGCCATGGGTCAATCTGCTCCGTAGCCAGTGAATCGGGCCGAATCAGGCGCCGCACCAAGGTCTAGCAAATGCCCCCCTGCAACGGGAGACAGAACGGCGTTTTCAACACCGCGCACGCGGCCAAACCCACATTAGGGGGCAAATCCTGCCGGCGCCAGCGTCTGCACGCCCCCGCCGGGCCATTTTGCCGGGGCCTCGGCCCGTCCGCAACAAACCCGGCGCCACTTGATTTTCCCGCCCGGCTCGCTATGTCAGGCGGCGAGGACGACCTCCCCTTCCATCCAGCTTGATTTCGGGACGACCCGGCATTGTTCTAAGGGTTTTCCATGCGCACCGCACGCGACCGTATTCGCCACACCGTCCTCTTTGAAATCTTCGGCCTGCTCCTCGTCACGCCTCTGGGCGCGCTGGCCTTTGCCATGCCCCTGCAGGATATCGGCGTCATCGGCGTTGGTGGCGCCACGCTCGCCATGCTCTGGAACTACATCTACAATTATGGCTTCGATCGGCTGATGCAGCGCTGGCGCGGCACCACGCTCAAGACCCTGCCCCTGCGTGTCCTGCATGCCATCCTGTTCGAACTCGGCCTGCTGCTCGCCCTGCTGCCGCTGATTGCCTGGTATCTGGGCATCACCCTGTGGCAGGCCCTGGTCATGGATATCGCGTTTGCCCTGTTCTACATGGTCTACGCCTTCGTCTTCAACCTGGCCTATGATCGGGTCTATCCCATCCCCGCGCCGAACCCGGCCTGATCGGGGCAGCGCTGCCGGTCGCCGCTAGCGTGATTTCCAGCCCGCGCCCTGCTTGAGCCGCATCACGAACCCGATCACCTCGGCCACCGCCTTGAAGTGTTCGTTCGGAATGGTGTCATTGATTTCCATGCTGGCGAACAGCGCCCGGGCCAGCGGCGGGTTCTCGACAATCGGCACGTCGTGCTTCTTGGCCAGTTCGCGGATTCGCAGGGCCACCGCATCGGCGCCCTTGGCGACGCATTGCGGGGCGCCCATCGCCCGGTCATATTTCAGGGCCACGGCAAAGTGGGTCGGGTTGGTGATCACCACGGTGGCATCGGGCACTGCCGCCATCATGCGCTGGCGCGCCTTGTCCTGGCGCAACTGCCGGATGCGGCCCTTCACCTTGGGGTCGCCCTCCATCTGCTTGTATTCGTCCTTGGTCTCCTGCAGCGTCATCATCTGCTTCTTCCACCATTTCTGGCGGACATAGAGGTAGTCGGCAAAGGCGATCAGCGTCACCACCGCCAGCGTCGCCATGAAAATCTTGATCCCGATTTCCTGGAATTCAAGCAGGATGACCCGGGGGTCCGCCGTCATCATGGTGTCGAGCCGGTCCCGCTCGGGCCAAACCGTGGCCACCACCACCGTCCCCACCACCCCGATCTTGAGCAATCCCTTGACGAAATTGACCAGCGACTCGCTGGAAAACAGCCGCTTGGCCCCGGCCTTGGGCGAGATCTTGGACAGTTTGGGCTTCAGCGATTCCGCCGACATCAGCGGGCGATGCTGGATCAGATTGGCAATCACGGCGGCAAACGACAACACCACCAGCGGAATTGCCACCGTGCCCAGCAGCGCCAGCGCCAGATTGTTGAAAAAGGCGCCAAAGCCCCCGCCATCGAGCGAGATGCGGTCCGCATTCATCATCACCAGTTCGAGCGAGCCCATCAGGCCCTGGGCCGCGCCCGGCGCCATCAGCGCGAATATCCCCGCCGACCCCAGCAGCATGAACCAGGTCACCACTTCCTGGCTCTTGGCGACATCACCCTTGGCGTGGGCGTCCTCGAGCTTCTTTTGCGAGGGGTCTTCGGTTTTGGAGGATTGTTCGGGGGCTTCGTCTGACATCAGTATGCCTCGCTATCCACGTCAGGGCGCGTCGAGAGCAGCGGTTGGCGAGAACCGGCGCGCAGCGTACATTGATGTACGTGAGCACCAAAAGCGCAGCCAATTGCTGCTCGCAGGCCGTTCGCACGTGGATGGTGAGGCATCCTCTAGCCTCGCCACATTGCGAGATGGTTCTCGAACCCGGCCAGATACCAGCCCATCATCATCGTCAGCAGCAGTCCGAACAGCAGCAGGCCCACCATGATATTGGCCGGCATCAGCACGAAATACACCTGCATGGCCGGCATCAGTCGCGCCAGAATGCCCGCCCCCAGATTGAACACCAGGCCGAACACGATGAAGGGCGCCGACATCTGGATACCGATGCTGAAGGCGCTGGCGACGGTCCGCAGCGCCAGTTGCGCGGCATCCTCGAACATGATCGGGGCATCGAGTGGAAAGGCGATGTAACTGTCATAGGTCGCGGCCAGCGCCATATGATGCAGATCGGTGGCAAAGATCAGCACCATGCCCAGAAAGCTGAGGAAACTGCCGAACACCGCCCCCTGCACCCCCACCTGCGTCGGGTCGGCTGTCATGGCGCTGGAGAGCCCGGCCTGAAACGCAATCACCGCGCCCGCCAACTGGGTCGCCATCACCGTGAGCCGCGCCACCGCCCCCAGCATGATGCCGATGGCCAGTTCGTGAAAGATCAGGCCGGCAATGGTCATCACATCGTCCGGCAGGACCGGCAGGCTCGGCGACAGCAGCGGATAGACCACCAGCGTAAAGGCCAGCGCAAAGCTCAGCCGCATGCGCATCGGGATCATGTCTTCGCCCAAGGCCGGCATCAGCATCAGGATGGCGCCAATGCGCGTGAACAGCAGAATATAGACAAAGGCCGTATTGGGTAGCCAATCGAGCCCGATCGTCACCCTCAGCCGCCCACGATGATCATGTCGACAACACGGTTCATATAGCCGCCCATGGTCGAGCCCAGGAATGGCAGGGTCAGCAGCATGGTCAGGAAAATGGCGATGATCTTGGGCACAAACACCAGTGTCTGTTCCTGGATCTGCGTCAGCGCCTGGAACAGCGCGATGATCACGCCGACCACCAGCCCCACCAGCATCATCGGCGAGGCGACGATCAGCAGCACCCAGATGCCATCACTACTGATATCGAGGACTTCGGCGCCGGTCATGATCGTCCTGTTCTGGGCAGCCGAATCGCCGCCCCGGCGCCATTCTAGCCCTAGATCGGCATCCGCATGATCTCTTCATAGGCGGAAATCATCCGGTCGCGCACCGAGACGAGCGTCTCCAGCGCCAGCTCGGTCTCAGCGACCGCGGTCACAACGTCGACGATATCGGCCTTGCCGACGGCCGCCTGAAGGCCGATGGCGTCGGTCTTTTTCCCCATATCCTCCACCGCCGACACCGCCTGCTTGAGCAGATCGTCGAAGCCCGCGGCTTCCGCCGCGGCTGGCGCCGGCTTCGCCGGATTGGCGATCCTCGAAGTCAGCGCATAGGCATTGGCGGCGGCGGCGGATGCAATGGCCATCGTTTTTGTCCTATCGTTTGGTCAAGGGCAGGCGGGCACCGTTACCCGCGCAATATGTCGAGGGTGCGCGCCAGCATGCGCCGCGTCGCCTCGACCACGTTGAGGTTGGCTTCGTAGCTGCGCTGCGCCTCGCGCATGTCCATCGTCTCGATCAGCGGATTGACGTTCGGCGTCGCGACATGGCCGTTGGCGTCGGCGGCGGGGTTTCCCGGCTCGTAGCGCGAGCCGAAATCGCTCTGGTCGAGCCGCGTCCCGCCCCGCCGCACCAGGCGCACGCCGAGCTCGCGGTCGAGCTCGCTGACGAAGGTGGGGATTCGCCGCCGGTAGGGTTCGCCGCCGGCTCCC
>NZ_JAUYGL010000036.1 GCF_030689745.1 Devosia sp. | reverse complement strand
GCATGTCACGTGTCGCCCGCGCCCTCAAGATCGGCCGCTCCACCCTCTACCGCAAACTGCACGAATACGGCCTGGCCGAAGACCTGCTCAGCGACGCGGCGTAGCACTGGTGTGATCTGGTCGGCCCGGACAGACCTGGTTGGTTGCTCCATCGACAGGATCTGGCCGGTCAGAGCTGTTCCCGGTCAATCGCCTTGGCGTAGAGCCGCACCATCGATAGCGTCTGCCCGCTGTACTGGTAGTAGACGCGAACCCGCAAATCGCTTTTGCGGCCGCTGCGCACCAGCGTCTCGCCGATCGCCTTGTGCGCCGCATCCTCGGGTGAGGCGGCGCTGGCGATGGTGATCTCCTGCCCTGCGCTGTCGCCCGCCCGGCAATCGACAATCCGGTAACTGGTCATGGGCGAGGCTCCTGCAAAAAGCCATTGCTCTAGCAGGGCCCGACAGTACCCGCATTACACTTTGCCAAGTCAAAGGCCACGGCGTGATATTTCTTGCCTGATCGGCACACTGGCGCCAAACCGCTGGATCGCCCGCCCGCTTTGGCCATGAGGCAGCGAGGCGGTGTTCTCAGGTCCCTGCTGCCGTGACAAAGGGAACACAAATCCCACTCACAAAGCTGCGAGCAATTGTTCCTGTTAAGGATTTCTGGCTAATGATTTTTAACGATATGCCTGCCGATTCCGCGATGGAATGCGGGTGATGCATCGATCAAGACGCCGCCGTGCTGGAGCCCGAATGAACAAGTTTCTGGTCACCCTGATTGCCGCTCTCGCGAGCTCCGTCAGTCTTATGCCCGCCCTGGCGCAGGATGTGGCGAGCAATGCGGCCGGCCCCATCTTCATCGCCCCGCCCCAGACGCCGCTGGCCCAGATCATCAAGCAGGGGCTTTCTGCTGCCTATTACGGCGCCAGAAAAGACAGCGCGGCTTATGCCGAAGCGCAGAAGCTGTATTTCTTCTATGGCGCCCGCCATTTCGAGCCCATCTGGCTGGATGAAACCGCCACGGGACAGGTGGCTTTCTCGGCCCCGGCCGAAAAGATCCGCACCTTGTTCGCAGCCGCGGCCAGCGAGGGCCTGCGCCCGCAGGACTATCTGACGCCCGAACTCGACGTTTCCGCTGTGGGCAACGACCCCGCCAAAATGGCAGCACTGGAGACGGCATTCTCACGCGCCACCATGCGCTACGCCACCCATATCTATACCGGTCGCATCGTGCCCGGCTCGATCAGCAAGACCTTCGATGTCGCGCCCAAGCGGCTCGACGAGGGCGCCCTGCTGGTGCAACTGGCGACCAGCCCTGATCCGGTCACGGTGCTGACAGCGCTGGAGCCGACCCACCCCGAATTTCTCGCGCTCAAGGCGGCCTTGGCAAGTTTTGACGAGACCCAGGCCGCCCGCCCCGTGCAGATTGACGCCGGCATCACATTGCGCCCCGGCATGAAGGACGCACGCGTCCCGGTGCTGCGCCAACGCTTCGAACTCGCCACGACCCAGGACACGCTCTATGACGACAGCGTCGTCGCAGCCGTCAAGGCCTTTCAGCAGGCCCGCAATCTGGCCGTCGACGGTGTCATGGGGCCGGCTACGCTGCGCGAACTCAATGGCGGCGCGGCGCTGACCAAGGCCGATATTCTCGCCAATATGGAGCGCTGGCGCTGGATGCCGCGTGATCTGGGCGCGTTCAACGTGCTGGTCAACATTCCCGAATACCGGCTATCGATCAATCGCGACAACCAGGAGGAATACACCACCCGGGTCGTGGTTGGCACCGTCAGGAACCAGACGCCGGTGTTTTCCGACAGCATTCGCCACATCGTGGTCAATCCCTACTGGAATGTGCCCAGCTCGATCGTCAAAGCCGAGATTGCCCCGGCTGTGCTGAACAATCCCGGCTACATCGACAGCCACAATTACGATCTGCTCTACCAGGGCAGCCCGATCAGCCCATGGTCAGTGGATTGGAACCAGGTCAGCGCCAGCAATTTCCCGTTCCGGGTGCGTCAGCGCCCCGGTACCAGCAATGCCCTGGGCCAGATCAAGTTCCTGTTTCCCAACAAGCACGACGTCTACCTGCACGACACCCCGTCCAAATCGCTGTTCTCCCGCGACTCCCGGGCCCTCAGCCATGGCTGCGTCCGCGTGCAGAACCCGCTGGAGTTTGCCGGGGCCTTGCTGGCCAACGAAACCAAAATCAGCCGCGGCTCGCTGGAGGACATGTTTGGCAGTGCCGAGCGCTGGGTGAACCCCGAGCACCAGATTCCCGTGCATCTTGCCTATTTCACGGTTCGCGTGGCACCTGACGGCACCCTGCGGTCCTTCAGTGACATCTATGGTCACAATGCCGCGCTGATCGCGGCCATGGGTCTGGCGACGCCGGCGCCCATGCCTGAAATCGTCGCCGAAGCCGGTGACGGCACCATTTCTCCGTAAGCCGGTCTTAACCCTGCGTTTACAATTTCGCCTTGGTTGTGCCGGGTTTTGATCGTAATAACATCGGCGTGAGCGGGATTAGGATCTGCTGACAGCGGGCTGGCGTTAATCAAATCCATGGGATTTTACGCTAATTTGCGACGATAGACTGGCATACCGGACAGAGTTTAGCGTGACGGGGGCTTCCTACTTGCAACACTATCGTATCGGGCGGATTTTTCTCGCTGCCCTGATCAGCCTTACCCTCATCATGCCACAGGCCGTTGTGCCTGCGGCGGCAGCGTCCGAGCGTGCCATCTACCTGCATTACACCCACACCAAAGAGACCGCGCGCATCGTCTTCAAGCGCAACGGACAATTCGTCCAGTCTGGTCTCAATGAGCTCAACTATTTCCTGCGCGACTGGCGTCGCAACGAGCCCACCAAGATGGACCCGCGCCTGTTCGATCTGATCTGGGATGTCTATCAGGCGGTTGGTGCCAGCCAGCCCATCAACGTCGTCTCGGCCTATCGCTCGCCCGCCACCAACAACATGCTGCGCTCCAAATCCTCTGGCGTTGCTGAGAACAGTCAGCACACCAAGGGCAATGCCATGGATTTCTTCATCCCCGGCGTGCCGCTGGCCAAGCTGCGCGCCATTGCCATGAAGAAACAGGTTGGCGGCGTCGGCTACTACCCCACTTCGGGCAGCCCGTTCGTACATCTCGATACCGGCTCTGTGCGTGCCTGGCCACGTATGACCCGCGCCCAGCTCAAGGATATTTTCCCCGACGGCAAGACCATGCACCTGCCCTCCGATGGCAAGCCGCTGTCGCAGCAGGGCTACCAGACCGCCATGGCCGAATGGAAAAAGTGCCACGCCTATCCCTGCGATGGCCGTTCCTCGGGCACCCAGATCGCTGATAGCGGCGGCAGCGGTCGCACGCTGGTCGACATGCTGTTTGGTGGCAATAACAGCCAGCCCGCAGCAGTCCAGGCGGCGCCGGTACAGATGGCCTCGCTCACGCCCCAGGCAACCACGCCAAAATCCGCACCGATCCCGGCAATGCGCTCAGCCAATTTGGGTGCTGCGGTTGCGCCTGCTGCGCCACCCGCCCTGCCCTTTGCCACTGCCGGCAGCGCCCCGCTCGAAGCAGCCGAATTGACCACCACGGCCAGCGCGCCCTTGCCCATGCGCAAATCCCCGACGCTGCTGATGGCAACCGCCGCGAACCTGCCCTCGAGCGACGCCGTAACCGCAATCGCTGCCCTGACGGCGCCATTGCCACAGCCACGTCTGCACATGACCGCGACCGAAGAGCCGAGCATGATGACAGCCTATCTGCAGCCCATGCCGCAGGACCCCAACGCCCAGCGGGCGCTCGAAATGATCATCAAGCGCGAAACCGCTCCGGCCACCACGGCTGCCATTCCCGCCACCCGCCTGCCCACACTGCCGCCATTGTCCGGTGTCACCACCCTGCGCACAGCTTCGCTGGGCGGCGGCAGCGGTGTCACCGGGGCCCTGACCAATCTGTTCCGCGGCACCTTTGGCGCCGCGCGTCAGGACGAGCCAGTGGCTCAGGCACTCGCCGACCACATCGCCAAGCGGCCAACCACCAGCACCATGCGCCATCCCGAACTGATCGCGCCCGATCTTGAACATGTCGCCGAGGTGTTCATCGCCCCAACGGCGCTGAGTTCGGAATATTTCGCCGCAATCTGGGATCACGACGAGGCCGATTTCAGCCCCGCAACCGAAATGGGCCGCTACGTCACTGTCCTGCGCGCCGGCGATTTCCCCGAAGGGCTTTCCCACACCCGCTTCGTCGGTGCCCAGCCGGTGGCGAACGTCATCAACTGACCGGTCGCGACCAGGCTGGCTTCCCCTGCAGCGTTGCCGTTGCGCCAATTGGCGCAGCCTGCCCGCCAATGTTGCAAAGCGCCGCCCGCGCGCCTAAACAAGCGTGATGCTGCCCGTTTTGGCGAAGGACTGCCCGTTTGGCCGACAAGCCCTCGACACCCATGCTCGATACTGTCAATTCACCCGTTGATTTGCGCGCCATGCCGCGCGAGGATTTGCGGCAATTATCCGATGAATTGCGCGCCGAGATGATCGACGCCGTCTCGGTCACCGGTGGCCATTTGGGCGCCGGCCTGGGCGTTGTCGAACTGACCGTGGCCTTGCATGCCGTGTTCGACACCCCCCATGACCGGATCATCTGGGATGTTGGCCATCAGGCCTATCCGCACAAGATCCTGACCGGACGCCGCGACCGCATTCGCACCCTGCGCCAGAAGGATGGTCTGTCCGGCTTCACCCGTCGCGCCGAAAGCGAATACGATCCGTTTGGCGCCGGCCACTCCTCCACCTCGATCTCGGCCGGTCTGGGCATGGCGGTCGCCAGTGCGCTGATGGACAAGCCACGCAATGTCATCGCCGTCATCGGCGACGGCGCCATGTCGGCCGGCATGGCCTATGAGGCGATGAACAATGCCGGCGCCATGGATGCCAGGCTGATCGTCGTGCTGAATGACAATGACATGTCGATCGCACCGCCCACCGGCGCCATGAGCGCCTATCTGGCGCGCCTGGTCTCCAGCCCGGTCTATCGCGGCGCCCGCGAGGCCGCCAAATCCGTGGTCAGCAAGCTGCCGCAGTTCCTGCACGAACCGGCCCGCCGCACCGAAGAATTTGCCCGCTCCTTCTTCACCGGCGGCACATTGTTTGAAGAACTCGGCTTTTACTATGTCGGCCCGATTGATGGGCACAATCTCGATCACTTGCTGCCCATTCTCGACAATGTGCGCGACGCGGCCGAAGGCCCGATCCTGGTGCATGTCGTCACCAAAAAGGGCAAGGGCTACGGCCCGGCCGAAGATTCGGACGACAAATATCACGGCGTCTCCAAGTTCAACGTCATCACGGGCGCACAGACCAAGACGCCCTCCAATGCGCCGTCCTATACGTCAGTTTTCGCCGATACGCTGATCCAGGAAGCCAATGGCGATCCGCGCATCGTGGCCGTCACCGCCGCCATGCCCTCGGGCACCGGTCTGGACAAATTTGCCGAAATCCACCCCAGCCGCATTTTCGATGTCGGCATTGCCGAGCAGCACGCCGTGACATTCGCCGCCGGCATGGCCAGCGAGGGCATGCGCCCGTTCTGCGCTATCTATTCGACCTTCCTGCAGCGCGCCTATGACCAGGTCATCCACGACGTGGCCATCCAGCACCTGCCGGTGCGCTTCGCCATTGATCGGGCCGGCTATGTCGGCGCCGATGGTCCCACCCATGCCGGCAATTACGACGCCGCCTATCTCGGCGCCATCCCCGGCATCGTGCAGATGGCCGCCGCCGACGAGGCCGAACTGCGCCATATGGTGACAACCGCTGCCGCCTATGACGACGGCCCCATTGCCTTCCGCTACCCGCGCGGCGACGGCATGGGCGTCGACCTGCCCGCTCGCGGCCAGATACTGCCCATCGGCAAGGGTCGCATCGTGCGTCAGGGCGCCACCATTGCCATTCTCAGCTACGGCACGCGCCTGGGCGAAGTGCTCGCCGCTGCCGACAAGCTGGCCGCTTTGGGCCTCACCCCGACCATTGCCGACGCCCGCTTCATGAAGCCGCTCGACGAAGAACTGATTGCCCAGTTGGCCAGCACCCACGATGTACTGCTGACCGCCGAGGAAGGCTCGATTGGCGGCTTTGGCAGCCACGTCGCAACTTTCCTGGCCAGCAATGGCCTGCTCGACGGCAAGCTGCGCTTCCGCCCGCTGATGATCCCTGATCGTTTTGTCGAGCATGCCAGCCAGGCCGACATGTATGCCGACGCCGGCCTCGACCGCGCCGGCATTGTCGCCACCGCACTGAGCACGCTGGGCTATGACGAAGCAGCCATGGTCGCCGCCCTAGGCAAGGCCCGTTAGGGCGTTCTCGGCAAGACTGGCTCCACTTTTGCGGTTCGAACACGCGACCCGCGAAAGTTCTGGACCGACACGCGGCTCAGGACGGCAAGCAAAATCGCGTGCAAATTGCGAGGCTTGGGGTCACGCCCGGTCATGAGCGTCACTTACGCAATGGCCGCTGCATAAGCCGATTGCATCTTGGCGAGGGCAGAGATCTCGGGCGCCGCTGCGCCCAAGTGGATATGCCGCAATTCCTCCATGAACGCGGACCAGAGTTGTGGGCCGCCATCTTCGAGTACCTGCGCCCGTATGGCGAGCGTTGTCGAGGGGAGTGTGTGGCGCAGCCCCCAGCTACCCATGACCGCCAGCAATGGGACGAGATCAATCGCCTTTTCCGTCAGGCCGTAGATGATCTTCTGCTTGTGACCGGGATCATCGCCCCGCGTGAGCAGCCCATTGCCGGTCAGGCGTTTCAGCCGGTCCGCAAGAATATTGGACGCGATGCCCTCGATGTTCTCGGCAAGCAGAGACCGAAAGCCGCGAGGGCGGCCGCCGAACATGATGTCGCGCAGGACAATCAGGCTCCAGCGGTCGCCAAAGGTTTCCAGCGTGAGGTTTATTGGGCATCCTGAGCGTCGCCGGTTCATCGGATCCGTCCGTCAGACTGGTTGCAATTTAGAGGTGGTTTCCTGGCTCGATCGACCTTTAACATGGGGCACGGCGTAAATGAATGCGATCCGACCGGATCGCCGCCCGGTCGACAGGAGACAGCCCATGGCCAAGCTTGTTTATGGAATGATGCAGTCACTCGACGGCTATGTAGCCGGCCCTGATGGCGGGCCAAACCTGCCGATGCCGGACGATGAACTGCATCGCCACTTCAACGACCAAGTGCGCGGGGTCGTTGGCTGCCTGTACGGTCGGCGCATCTACGAGATGATGCGCTATTGGGACGTGGATCAGCCGGGACAGGACGACATCGGGAACGACTTCGCGGCGGCCTGGCGCGCCACGCCGAAATGGGTTGTATCTCATACGCTGAAATCAGTCGGCCCAAATGCCACCCTGGTGAACAACGACCTGGGAGAATTCGTTCAGGCGCTGAAGGCCGACTACGACGGCGAGATTGACGTCGCCGGGCCGGAGCTGGCGGGCTGTCTGACCCAGCTTGGTCTAATCGATGAGTATCGGCTGTACCTCCAACCCGTAGTGCTTGGCGGAGGCAAACCATATTTCGCGGCCGCCCGCCCGCCGCTCCGCCTGGTGGCACATGATCGGATTGGCGAGCACGCAATCAGGTTAACCTACGTTCCGTCTTGATCCATCCCGCGCCGACTTATCTCGCCTTTGAACGGCATTGCAGCTTTCGTGCTAAAGGAAACCTCAAGGCTACGGGCATTAAGCTAGGCGCTGCACGGATTATCCGCCAAGGCCAGTATCATGAGTATTTCCGCCATCGCATCGGGCACCGCCGGCATGTATCGGGCCGCCGATCGCCTTGATGCCAGCGCCAGTCGGGTGGCCCGTTTCGGCACTGGCCCGAGCGAAACCGACCTTTCCACCGAGCTGGTTGAGGTCATGATGGCAGAGACCGACTTCAAGGCTGCCGCCACCGTGATACTTGTCGCCGACCGCATGACGAAATCGACCATCGATATCCTGGCCTGAACGCGCACCGCCCAGCAGCCTTTCGGACAACTGGGCGGATGCAAATCGCTAGCGGTGCCGCGGTTTAGTCGTCAGATGGCGCCGCCACCATGCCCAGAGCACTCATATACAGCTCAAGCAGGGCTTCCTGCTCCATACGCTCATTGGCGTCCTGTTTGCGAATGGCCACGATCTTGCGCAGAATCTTGGTATCAAAGCCGTTGCCCTTGGCTTCAGCGTAGATTTCCTTGATGTCGGCGGCAATCGCTGCCTTCTCTTCTTCCATCCGCTCGATGCGCTCGATGAACGCCCGGAGCTGGTCCTGGGCAACGCTGTCTTCAGCCATGGGTCTTACCTCGTTGTTTCAAGCGCTGCTTGAACCTCAGACTCACCCCCGGTTCAACCCCTTTGTGACCCAATCCCCATCATGACATCAGCACATGCCCGCAATTCCGCCAAAACGGGTCATTAGCCATTGACCAATCCATCACCATGGGCTCAAAGAAGGCACGTTTTCCCGATGATTTCCGGCTCGCTTTTGCAAACCACTCGTCTCGGCACGACTCTGATCGGCGCAACGCTTGCCAGCTTGGCGTTCTTTGCAACGCCGGCCAGGGCCGACCTGCGCATCTGCAATGAGACTGCCAATCTTGTTTCAGTGGCCCTTGGCTATCGCGCTGAGCGCGGCTGGATGAGCGAAGGCTGGTGGCAGGCGCCTCCGGGCGATTGCCGCGTCCTGTTTCAAGGCGAACTGCAGCGTCGCTTCTTTTACATCTTTGCAGCAGATGATGTGGCCGGCGGGGCTTGGGACGGATCGGTATTCATGTGTACGCGCGACGAAACCTTCACCATATTTGGGGTTGAGGATTGCCTTGCCCGTGGTTATGAGCGCACCGGTTTCTTCGAAATCGATACCCAGAACCGTTCCGACTGGACGCTGCAGCTGACCGAGACCGCCGCCGGCCCTGCCGTCGTCGGCCCCGACGGCAGCGAAGACCTTGAAGATCCAACTTTCCTTGTCGATCCCGACGATGTGGACGCACCGCAGGACGACATAACGCTACAAGAAACGGACACGCAATGAGACGCATGAGACGCGCAAAGATCGTCGCCACCCTCGGGCCAGCCAGCCACGAGGAAAAGATGATCGAGGAACTGGCCAAGGCCGGCGCAGACGTGTTCCGCATCAATATGAGCCATGCCAGCCATGAGGTGCTCCGCACCACGGTCGAGCGCATCCGCAATGTCGAGAAGCGGCTGAACCACCCCTTGGGCGTTCTGGTCGATCTGCAGGGCCCCAAGCTGCGCGTCTGGAAGTTTGCCGACGGCGCCGTCGAACTGCTCGCCGGACAGAAATTCACCCTCGACAGCAATGAAACACCCGGTACTGCCGAGCGCGTGTTCCTGCCACATCCCGAAATTATCGAGAGCGTTTCAGTGGGTGATCGCTTGCTGATCGATGACGGCAAGCTGTCACTCAAGGCCACCAAGGTGGGCAATGGCGCCATAGAGACCGAAGTGGTCTATGGCGGCAAGCTGAGCGACAAGAAGGGCGTTTCGCTCCCCGATACCCTGCTGCCGACCGGCGCCCTGACCGAAAAGGACCATGCCGATCTGCTGGCCGGTCTGGCCGCTGATGCCGACTGGATTGCGCTGTCCTTCGTACAGCGCCCCGAAGACATCATCGACGTGCGCAAGATTGTTCAGGGTCGCGCCGGCGTCATGGCCAAGATTGAAAAGCCGCAGGCCATTGAGCGCCTCGAAGAGATCATCAAGCTGAGCGATGCCATTATGGTGGCGCGTGGCGATCTGGGCGTCGAATTGCCGCTTGAGCAGGTTCCCGGCCTGCAGAAGCGCATGATCCGCATGGCCCGCCGCTACGGCAAGCCGGTGGTCGTGGCCACCCAGATGCTGGAATCGATGATCACCGCGCCTGTCCCCACCCGCGCCGAAGTCTCGGACGTGTCGATTGCGGTATTCGAAGGCGCCGATGCCATGATGCTGTCGGCCGAATCGGCTTCCGGCATGTACCCGGTTGAGGCTGTCGCCACCATGAACAAGGTGGCCATTGCCGTCGAAGGCGATCTCAATTATCGCAACATCATTCGCGCCGCCCACACCGAGCCGGAAGCCACTGCGGCCGACGCCATCTCGGCAGCCACCCGCCAGGTGGCCGAGACGCTCGATCTGGCCGCCATCGTCACCTATACCGCTTCGGGCTCCACCGGCATCCGTGCTGCCCGCGAACGGCCGTCCAAGCCCATCATCGTGCTGTCACCCAATATGCGCACCATTCGCCGCATGTCGGTGGTCTGGGGTGTGCACTGCGTGCAGACCGAAGATGCGGTCAATCTCGAAGACATGGTCGACCGCGCTTGCGTGATTTCCTATCAGGAAGGCTTTGCCCGCCCCGGCGACCGGATCGCCATCACCGCCGGCATCCCGCTGGGCACGCCCGGCGCCACCAATATGCTGCGCATCGCCTTCGTCCGTCAGGACGGCGCTGGCTCCAGCTGATCGCCCCCTGTATCCAACAGGAAAGCCCGCGCAGTGTCGCGGGCTTTTCTTTGTCCGGGTGCTGGCAGATTAGCGCTCCATCAGGGTCTTGAGCACCATCAGGTCAGCCTGCAGCCACTCTTCTTCCGAGGCGAAGACCGCATCCGAGACCAGCGGCTGCTGCACCGAGGTGTGGGTCAGCACCGTGCCATTGCCATTGCGGATCAACCTGACACTGGCCGCGCGCATCACCTGAACCCCCACCCGCACCGTATAGTCGAGCACGAAGAACGGGTTCGGTGGGGTAACTTGCACCATGGCACGGCCTTGCGGATGGCCGAACGACCAGATCAGCGGTCCTTGCTCAGGCTCCGGACGGCCAGGACCGCTCATCGTCCAGCGCGCCAGATTGGCCGGATCAACCACGAAGGCATACACCTCCTCGATTGGTCGTTTGATCAGGACGGTCAGGGTCCGGGCCTGCAGCATGTCACAACCTCAAATTGACGCTGGAACTTACAGCCACCAAAACCAGAATGGTTCGCGCCGTGGAAATTCAGTTAATAAATTGCTTAACAAATAGTTCTGCGCCAAAGGCGAGTGCGCACGGGATCAGTACCATTCGCCAGTAGTCGCGGTGGGAGGTCAGCATCGCCCCCCCAGGCCACCTTGACCTTGCTGCCCGCTCTCTGCGCGCCCGGGCAGCAGACAAAAACAACAAGGCCCGCTTGCGCGGGCCCTGTTATTCAAACAGCAGTCGAGCCAAGCTCAGCCCTGGCGGGCTTTGAAACGCTTGTCTACCTTGTTGATGATATAAACCCGACCGCGACGGCGGACGAGCTTGTTCGCGCGGTGGCGAGTCATCAGCGCCTTCAGCGAGTTGCGGATCTTCATCGGACGATTCCTTGGTCAAACAAAAGGGGCGCCTTGGCGCCCGGAAACTTGGGGGATACATAGGGAAAATGCCCCCCCCTGTCAACGCGGCATGGCCGGAGTTTTCACCCAAATGTCGTGAAAAGCCAAGCCGGCATACCCATAGCCCCATTAACGGCTCATAGGCAAAGCTAAGCTATGCTCCAGTCACGCTATTATGTGGGATCACCATGGCCAACGAGGAAATCACCAAGCGGGGCGTTCTTGTCGCTGATGCGTCGGCCCATATGGCAGCGCTGGTCGCCGTCATGCTGCGCAGTCTCGGTCGCAAGGACATTCGCGAAGTCTGTGATGCCAGCAAGGCCATGTTCGAGCTGAACCACCGCGGCTTTGACCTGCTGATCATCGATGACGCCCTTGTCGGCCTGGACGGCGTGGCCTTTACCCGCAAGCTGCGCGCCAATAGCGACTGCCGCAATCGGCTGATTCCCGTCATCATGATGAGTGCCGCACCCGATGCCAAGCGCATAGCCGACGCCCGCGATGCCGGCATTACCGAGTTCCTGCGCAAGCCATTTGCGGCCAATCATCTGCTGACTCGGCTGGATAACATCACGGCCCACCCGCGCAGCTTCATCGAATCGGCCGAATTTGTCGGCCCCGACCGCCGCCGCAAGACAGTAAGCGTCGGCAAAAAGGCGCGGCGGAGCGCTGACGGTCTAGCCGAAGCCAGCTGATGAACCGCCGGGCTTTCGATCTGCGGGCCTATGCCGAGCGCGCCCAGCGCGGCCCTTGTTTCATCTGCGAGATGATTGCCGGCAATCCTGACTATGCCCATCATCTGATCGCCCAGGATGACGAGACCATCGTCTTTCTCAGCAAATACCCCACCCAGCCCGGCTATGCGCTGGTCTGCCCCAAGCGCCACTGTGAGGACCTCGCAGAGGACCTTTCGCCCGTCCAGTATCTGGCCCTGCAGACGGTGGTCCACCGCCTCTCCCGTGTGCTCAAGCGGGTCTACAATGCCGAACGCATCTATGTGCTCTCATTGGGCAGCCAGTTGGGCAACAGCCATCTGCATTGGCACGTTGTACCCCTGCCCAAGGGCGTCCCATACGAACAGCAGCAATATCACGCGCTGATGGCCGAACACGGCGTGCTGGAGTTTTCAGAGGTTGAAATGGCAAAAGCCGCCGCGAGGATCGCGGCAGCCTATGACGGTCTGACCGACTAGCCGTTCAGCACGGCTTCTGCCGGCACATCGATTTCGCGCCAGCGATGGCACGCCACCAGCCGGCCATTCTCGATGATCTCCAGCGGCGGGCGCTTTTCGGCGCAATAGGGCTTGGCAAAACGGCACCGCGTGCGGAAGGTACAACCCGAAGGCGGGTTGATCGGCGAGGGAATTTCGCCCTTCAGCGCATCAATATTGCGCAACCGCGCCAGCTTGGGATCGGGGATCGGAACCGCCGTCAGCAACGCTCGCGTATAGGGATGCTTGGGGTCCTCATAGATCTCGTCGCCGCTCGCCAGCTCGACGATCCGCCCCAGATACAGCACCAGAATGCGGTCTGACACATGCCGCACCACGCTCAGATTATGCGAGATGAAGATCAGCGTCAGCCCGAACTCATCCTTGAGCTCGGCCAGCAGATTGAGGATCTGCGCCTGGATTGACACGTCCAGCGCCGAAACCGGCTCATCGCAGACGATCAGCTTGGGCTCGGTGATCAGCGCCCGGGCAATGCCGATGCGCTGCGCCTGTCCGCCCGAAAATTCGTGCGGATAGCGATTGATCATCTCGGGCAGCAGCCCTACCGATTCCATGGTCTTGAGCACCCGGGCCCGACGCTCGGTCTTGTTGAGTTCCGGGCGCAGCGTACGCAGCGGGTCAGCGATGATCTCGCCCACTGTCATGCGCGGATTGAGCGAGGCGAGCGGATCCTGAAAGATGATCTGCAAATCCTGCCGGCGCTGGCGCATTTCTTCCGCCGGCAGCTTGGTCAGATCCTGACCCAGCCACAGCACCTGGCCCTCATCGGGCGTCAGCAATTGCAGGATGCAGCGGCCCAGCGTGGACTTGCCACAGCCGCTTTCACCCACAATACCCAGGGTCTCGCCTTGCCGGATGGTGAAGTTGATGTCTTCCAGTGCCGTCAACGTCAGCGGGCGCGCAAACAGCCCCGTGGCGATCGAGAAGGTCTTTTTCAGATCCTTGATTTCGAGCAGGGTGGTGGTGTGGGCCATCATGCCACCTCGCCATAAGCCAGCGGGCCTTCATAAAAGCACGCCTTCTGCCGGCCATCACCGACATCGCGCAACGGCGGTCGCTCGACCAGACAACGATCAAACGCAAAGGCGCAGCGTGGGTGAAACGCGCAGCCCTTGGGCAGGTTTTCCAGGCTCGGCGGCAGGCCCTGAATGGGGTCGAGCCGCACCGCGCGCTTGGCAATATGGGGCGTCGAATGCAGCAGGCCCAGCGTGTAGGGGTGGCGCGGATCGTAGAACAGGTCGTCGGTTACCCCCTTCTCCACCACTCGCCCGCCATACATCACCATCATCCGGTCGGCCACGCCGGCGACCACACCCAGATCATGGGTAATCAGCACCAGCGAGGTGCCGAAATCCTCGGTCAGCGACTTGAAAAGGTCCAGCATTTGCGCCTGCACCGTCACGTCCAGCGCCGTGGTGGGCTCGTCGGCAATCAGGATCTTGGGCTGGCACAGCAGGGCCATGGCGATCATCACGCGCTGCCGCATGCCACCCGAGAGTTCGTGCGGATAGGCATTGGCGCGCTTGACGGGTTCGGGAATACCCACCCGCTCGAGCATCTCGATCGAGGTAGTGACAGCATCCTGCTGGTTGAAGCCGCGATGCTTGACCAACACTTCGCTGAGCTGGGTCTTGACCTTGAGCGTCGGGTTCAGCGAGGTCATCGGGTCCTGGAAGATCATGGCGATATCCTTGCCGCGATACCTGTCGAGCTGCCTCGAATCCAGGGCCAGCAAATCCACGTCACCCATCATGACCCGGCCACCAGCCCGGCCATTTTTGGCCAGCAGGCCCATAATGGCGAGAAACGCCTGGCTCTTGCCTGAACCCGACTCACCCACCACCGCCAGCGTCTCGCCTTCGGACAGACTGAAATTCATCTCGCGCACGGCCTGCACCTCGCTGTCATGCAGCTCGAAGGTCACCGACATGTCTTCGACTTTGAGGACTTCTGTCATATCTATCGATCCTTGGGGTCGAGGGCGTCGCGCAACCCGTCGCCGATATAGGTGAGGCAGAGCAGCAGGCTCACCAGAACCACTGCCGGCCCGATCAGCATCCAGGGCAGCGTCTCGGCCACGGGCGCGCCGAACGAGATCAGCGTACCCAATGATGTCTGCGGCTCCTGCACGCCCAGGCCAAGATAGGAGAGGAAGCTCTCGGTCAGGATGATCTCGGGCACGGTCAGCGTGGCATAGATCACAACCGGACCGGTGAGGTTGGGCACGATATGGCGGAAGATGATGGTCCAGGGCTTGGCCCCGCCCGCCTTGGCCGCCTCGACAAACTCGCGCTGCTTGATCGACATGGTCTGCCCGCGCACGATCCGCGCCATGGTCAGCCATTCGAGAAAGCCGATGCCGACAAACAGCAGCACCGGATTGCGCCCGAAGATCACCACGAGAATAATGACGAACAGAATGTAGGGCAGCGCATACATGATGTCGACGAAGCGCATCATCACCGCATCGACCCTGCCACCGAAATAGCCGGCAACGGCGCCATAGATCACCCCGATGATCACCGAGACCAGCGTCGCGACGCCCGCCACGATCAGGCTCATCTGCGTGCCCTGCATGATGCGGGCCAGCATGTCGCGGCCATTCTGGTCGGTGCCGGCATAGTGCCCGGCCTCGAAATTGGGCGGCTTGCGGATGCCGCTCCAGTCGATCTTGTCATAGGTCCAGGGCAGGAAATATGGCCCGGCAAACGCGAAGATGATGATGAAGCCGACCACGAAGACCGATAGTACCGCGGCCTTGTTGCGGACCAGGCGCCGTACGGCATCCTGGGTCAGCGACCGACCCTTGGGCGCGTCGAGCGTTTCGAGCCTGTGCGCATACTCGGTGAGTACCGCGTCCTTGCCAGTAATCCCGGCCATCAGCTGTACCTCACCTTAGGGTCGAGCCAGGCATAGAGAATGTCGACCAATAGGTTCACCGCCAGGATAACGAACATGTACAAAATGGTTGTTCCCAGCACGAGGCCATAGTCGCGGTTCAGTGCGGCGCTGATGAAGTAGCGGCCAATGCCGGGCAGCGCAAAGATCTGCTCCACCACCAGCGAGCCGGTGAGCAGGTAGGACAGGCCCGGGCCGAGATAGGACACCACCGGCAACAGCGCCGGCTTGATGGCGTGGCGCGCCAGGATCAACCGCTGGCCGAGACCCTTGGATTTGGCGGTGCGCACATAATTGGTGCTCAGCACTTCGATCATCGAGCCGCGCATCAGTCGTGCCGTCCGTCCCGCATGGGGCAGCACCAGCACGGTGATTGGCAGCACCAGATGGGGAATCGAGCCGCTCTGCCACCCCCCTGCTGGCACCCAGTTGAGATAGACACCGAAAACCAGTTGCAGGATGGCAGCCATCAGGAAGTTGGGCACCACCAGCCCGATCACCACGATCATGACCAGCAGATAGTCCGGCCACTTGTTCTGGTTGACGGCCGACAGCGCGCCGGCCACGAGCCCCACCAGCGTACCGATGACGAAGGCCGACAGGCCCAGCGTCAGCGTGAAGGGCAGCCCGATCCACAGCATCTGGGCGACGGTGAAGTCATTGTACACCATGGAGGGGCCAAAATCGCCCTGCAGCAGACGGCTGACATAGATGAAATATTGCTGGATCAGCGGCAGGTCGAGATTGTAGTGCGCCCGCAAATTGGCCAGCGTTGTCGGGGGCAGCGCGCGTTCACCGTCGAAGGGACCGCCGGGCGCCAGCCGCAGAATGAAGAAACAGGCAGTAACGGCAATCAACGCTACCGGAATCGCTGACAGCACACGCCGCGTCACATAGCCAAACATGGATTTTTTGGACCTTTCACATCCACCGCGCCCTCAGGTCAGAGGGCCTGGTGGATAAAACTGCGGCGCCGCCCCTCCTGGGGGCGACGCCACACGGTTTCGGCGGCTACTCGGCCTTGGAGAGCCAACGCGTCCGGTGAATGTCCGATGCGTTGCTGACGAAGCCGCTGATCTCGGGGGACACCACGTTCTGGGCGATGTACCAGTAGATCGGGAACGCGGCGGTTTCATCCATCGCGATCTTTTCAGCCTCGCCGAGCATCGCGGCGCGTGCCACGAGGTCCTGCTCGGTGGTGGCCTGATCCATCAGCGCGTCGAACTCTTCGTTCGCGTAGCGGCCGTAATTATTGCCCCAGTTCATCGCGCCGTCCTGCATGATGCCGGTGCGCAGCAGATCTAGCGTGTTGGACGGGTCCGAATAGTCCAGCAGCCAGCCGGCACGACCGATTTCGAAATCACCGGCGCGCAGGGCGTCGTAGTGCACGGCGGTTTCGGAGTTGAACAGTTCGGTCTTGACGCCAATCTGTTCCCACATCGAGCTGATCGCCACGGCGATCCGCTGATGGTTGTCATTGGTGTTGTACTTGAGCTGTACGGGCAACGGCGAATCCGCAGTATAGCCCAGCCCTTCCATGATCGCCTTGGCTTCTGCCACGCGCTCTTCATAGGAAAGACCGATCCATTCGGGCTGGTAGGGGGTCACGCCTTCATAGTTGGCCGTGCCTTCGGGAACCCAGCCATAGGCTGGCAGTTCGCCGGTACCCAGCACGTCGGGACCGATCACGTCGCGGTTGATCGACATCGACAGCGCCTTGCGGACCTCGGCATTGTCAAACGGCGGCTTCTCCTGGTTGATCACGTAGTAATAGATGCCCAGGAACGGAGCAAAATAGTCCTGGCCGGGCAGATTGGTCTTGATCCACTCGGCCTGGTCCGACGGAATGTCGGTCAGGATGTCATATTCACCGGCGCGATAACGCGACAGGGCGGCGGCCAGGTCTTCCTGCACGAAGTAGTTCACCTCGTCGATCTGGACATTGGCGGCATCCCAGTAGGTCTCGGATTTCACCGACTTGATGTAGCTGCCCGGAAGCCATTCAGTAGGTGTGTAGGGGCCGTTCGAAACGATGTTCTCGACCTTGGTCCACTCGGTGCCGACCTTGTCGATCACATGCTTGGGCACGGGATAGGCCGTGTAGTGGGTCAGCGCCTGCAGGAAGAACGGCGTGGGGCCTTCGAGGGTGATTTCGACGGTCTTGTCGTCGAGTGCCTTGACGCCCAGTTCGTCGAAATCGGTCACGGTGCCTTCGGCGATTTCCGAACCGTTCTTGATCGGAAACTGCAGATAGGCATAGTCCGAAGCGGTCTTGGGGTCGAACAGGCGCTGGAAGGCGAAGACGAAATCGCCGGCAGTCACCGGGGTGCCGTCCGACCACTGGATGCCATCACGCAGCTTGAAGGTATAGACCAGGCCATCGTCGGAAACGGTATGGCTCTCGGCCTGGCCGGGAATGGCCTGCGCATCGGCGTCTTCCGTCATCAGGCCTTCGATATAGTCGCCGATGATGCGGTTTTCCCAGTCGCCCGATGCCTGGTGCGGATCGATCGAACCAGGCTCGGAGCCGTTCATCATGTTGAGCGTGACGGCCGAAGCGGCCGTGCTCATCAGCAGCGCCATGGCGCCGGCGGTTGCGACCGCTGTCAGGGTTTGAGTGATTTTCATGCGCGTTCCATCTCCTTGCGGACTTCCTGAAAACATCATTGTTTCCGCGATCATGGCGCCGCGGATTTATTTGGCTTGTGGCCGGAGCTTGGAGCCGGCCGGGCAAGATTAATGGACGGTATTACGCAATTCCGCCTACTGACAAGCAAAAGATTGACCTATGCGTCAACAGGGGCGTGCAGTGGCAAGCATTGCCGTGCCGGGCAATGCGGCAACGCCTCTGCGGGCGGTTCACGATCTGTGGAAAACGCGTCTAGCCGGCCAGCAAACCCGATTGCTGCACGCCATAGATCAGCAGCGCCAGCCCGATCAGCACCGCGAACGGTACCCAGCCGGGCAATACCAGTTCCTGGCGCGGCGGCTTGGGCTCGGGCTCTTTTTCGATCTTGCGGAATTTGACAACATTATCGCTCATGCCGCGCCCTCTACCAGAGCGGTCACGCCTTGCCCACCCGCCGTGCACACGGAAATCAGTGCGCGCTTGCCTGGCTCGGCGGCCAGCAATTTGGCTGTCAGCCCCAGAATGCGCGCCCCGGTCGCCGCGAACGGATGCCCATAGGCCAGGCTGGAGCCCTTCACATTGATCTTGGCCGGATCGATCGGCCCCAGCACGCTGTCGCGGCCCAGCACATCCTTGCAGTAGGCAGGGTCATTCCAGGCTGCCAGCGTGCACAGCACCTGCGCGGCGAAGGCCTCATGCAGTTCGAAATAGTCGATATCGTCAAAGCCCAGCCCGGCCCGCGTCAGCAGTTCGCTGACTGCAATGGTCGGCGCCATCAGCAGTCCCTCGCCATGCGCGAAATCATTGCCGGCCACCCGGCCCATGCTGAGATAGGCCAGAATCGGCAGGCCGCGCTCCCTGGCCCATGCTTCGCTGGCCAGCAGCACCGCCGACGCGCCATCGGTCAGTGGCGTCGAATTGCCCGCCGTCAGCGTGCCCTTGCCACTGGATTTGTCGAAAGCCGGCTTGAGCGTCGCCATCTTCTCGATATTGGCGTCGGCGCGCACATTGTTGTCGCGGACCAGCCCGGCGCAGGGCACCAGCAGATCGTCATGGAAGCCTTCGTCATAGGCCTTGGCCGCATTGACATGGCTGGCCACCGCCAGCGCGTCCTGCGCCTGCCTGGTGATGCCCCATTCCCTGGCCATCAGTTCGCAATGCTGCCCCATGCTGAGACCCGTGCGCGGCTCATTGACCGAGGGCGCCACCGGCGTCAATTCACCAAAGGAAAATCCCTTGAACGCCCTGAACTTGTCGCCGGTGGTCCGCGCCTTGCCCAGATTGATCATGCGGTGCTGGAACTTGTTGCCAAACACGATAGGACTGTCGCTCACCGTGTCCGACCCGGCGGCAATGCCGCTGTCGATCTCGCCGCTGGCAATCTTGGCGCCCAGCATCAGCGCCGCCTGCAGGCTCGTGCCACAGGCAATCTGCAGTGTCGTGGCCGGCGTGCGCGGCGACAGCCCGGCATCCAGGCTCGCTTCGCGCGCAATATTGAAATCGCGGCTATGGGCGATCACCGAACCGGCCACCACCTCGTCGATCTTGGTGCCTTTGAGGCCAAATTTGTCGACCAGCCCGCCCAGCACGGTGCCGAGCATGGAAAGGTTGGTTTCGTCAGCATAGGCGGTATTGCCGCGCGCAAACGGCAGGCGTGTCGACCCGACAATGGCCACTCTGCGAAGTTCAGTCATTTGGCATCCTCGCCAGTCTGGATCAATGTTGCGCGCGATGGTGCAGTCGACACCCTCCCCCTTGCGGGGAGGGTCAGGGAGGGCGGCGTTTGGCCCGAATATCGGGGCTCTCGAATGATCATGCCTTGCCATCCTGTCTTGCCTTGAGCGGTCCGCCGAGGAACGGCGCAAAGCCTGTACCCATGATGACTCCGATATCGGCCAGCCCCGCATTGGCGACCACGCCCTCGGCCAGCGCCACTTCGGTCATGTCGACCAGCGGCTTGACCAGGTCGCGGCCCAGGGCTGCGAGGTCAGCATGCGCGGGCACGTCGCCCTTTTGCGCCTTGCCCTCGCTCCATTTGTAAAAGCCTTCGCCGCTCTTGCGCCCCAGCTTGCCGGCCTTGACCAGCGTGTCGAAATTGCTGCCTTCGGGCACCGCATGCCCCAGTTCGGTCGCCACCGACTTGCCCACATCGAGCCCGACCGTATCCATCAGCTCGATCGGACCCATCGGCATGCCGAACGCCACGGCAGCGGCGTCGAGCAATTCCTTGCTCTCACCGCGCTCCACCCGTTCCACCGCGCCCAGCATATAGGGCATCAACACCCGGTTCACGAGAAAGCCCGGCGCCGATTTGACCACCACGGGCGACTTGCCGATGGCCAGCGCAAAGGCGGCGCCCTTGCCGATCTCGGCATCGGCATTGAAACTGGAGCGGATCACTTCCACCAGCGGCAGCTGTGCCACCGGGTTGAAGAAGTGCAGCCCGATCAGTCGCTCCGGCTGCTTGAGCTTTTCGGCAATGCGCTCAAGTTCGATCGAACTGGTATTGGTCGCCAGAATGGCGTCGGGCTTGGCCTTGAATTCGAGCTCGCCAAAGATGGACTGCTTGACGTCGAGTTTCTCCACTACCGCCTCGATGATCACATCGGCGCGGCTGACGCCCTTGCCCTCGGGGTCGGCCTCCAGCCGCAGCATGGCCGCGTCCACCTCGCGCTTTTTCTTCAGCCGTTTCTTGAACAGCTTCTTGCCGCGATCCAGCGCCGGCTGGATCCGCGCCATATCCAGATCCTGCAGCGTCACGCTCATGCCGCGCAGCGCGCACCAGGCCGCGATGTCGCCGCCCATCACGCCCGCGCCAATCACATGCACCCGGGAAAACTTGACGCCCTTGCTGCCCTGCTTCTTGAGGGCCTCGGAGGCAAAGAACACCCGGCGCAGATTGGTTGCGGTATCGCTGCCCATCAGCGGCACGAAGCGGTCGATTTCACCATGGCTCATCGCCTGCCAGTTATTGCCGTGCTCTTCGAACAGATCGATCAGCGCATAGGGCGCCGGATAGTGTTCCTGGCGCGCCTTCTTGGCCACCTGCGCGCGCATCTTGTTGGCTACATAGCCGCGCAGCGGCCCCATCGCCATCACCCGTTTGAGCAGGCCCGCCTGGGTCGAGCCGCGCTTCTGCAGCACGGCCTTGCGGGCTTCCCAGCGCAGATTGTCGCGATGACGCACCAGCTTGTCGACCAGGTTCATCCCGCGCGCCGCGCCGGCCTTGAGCAGGCGGCCCGCCAGCATGATTCCCATGGCATCGACCGGTCCGGCCTGGCGGATCGAGCGACCCGTGCCGCCAAAGCCGGGGAAGATGCCCAGATTGACCTCGGGGAAGCCAATTCGGGTCTTGTCGTTATTCACCGCCACGCGGTAGTGGCAGGCGAGCGCCAGCTCCAGCCCGCCGCCCAGGCAGAAGCCGTGAATGCCCGCCACCATAGGAACTTTCAGCGCTTCGATGCGGCTGAACAGTGCATGCGTGCGTTGCAGCGCCCCCGGCAGAACCGAGAAGTCGCTCATCGCATCGAACTCGCTGACATCGGCGCCAGCGATAAACCCGCTATCCTTGCCGCTGAGCAGGATCACCCCGACCAGGTCGCCGCTCTTGGCCAGCTCCTCGAACCGGATCACCAGAAGTTCCAGTTCTTCAATGGCCAGCCGGCTCAGCGTATTGACCGGCGAATTGGGCGTGTCGATTGTCAGCCAGCCCAGGCCCTCCACGTCAATTTCAAAGCGCCAGTTTGTGCTCTCGGGCATCTGCGGCTGGATCATTGTGTCTCCTCGAATTTCGGGCTTGCGCCTCACCCACCCGGTGCCGGGCGGCACCCATTGTGTGGGCTAACCAGGCGCTGCACCCGATATGTTCGCTGCAGCGCCCATTATCTTCCATCCCCAAATCGACGGGTTATCGATGGCCAACGCTCAAGATCATTTTGCGGTTGCTTTGGCCTTTGCCGTCGCTGCCGCACTCTTTGCTGCGGTCGGCTTGCGCTTGGGCGCGACCGTCTCACGTTTGGGCTTGGCCACCGCCTTCTTGGGCTCTATCGCCAGTTCGTCCTGCGCAAAGTCGTCCACCTCGACCACCCGGTTTGTGGCTTCATCTGCGGCCCGCATAATGCCCGCTTCATTGCCGTTCAGCACGCCCGCAGCCACCGCATCGTCAATCGCATCGCGATCCAGCCGCCGCTCGATCACGCCCTTGCGCGCCGCCTTGATGAATCTGGCCTCGATCTCCTCGGCCTCGGACACCTTGATCAGCGCATCCTCCAGAACACCGGTCACGTCATCGGCATCCATCGACACGTACAGGCCGGTGGTCAGCCGGTCGCGGAACGCGCCGGGGCGCAACACATCGCGCACGAAGCGATAATTGACCCGATCGCTGGCCGGCCTGGCATGCCGTCCCAGCGGGAAGCACAAAAAGCGCATGGCATTGGCGGCTATGCCATTGGGGAAATTGGCGAACACTTCGCCAAAGGTATGTTCCATTGCCGCGATCCGGTCCGCCATGATCGCGTCGACCAGCGGCTTGTCCTCGGCAATGCGCCCTTCATCCTCAAACCGGCGCAATGTCGCCGACATCAGATAGAGATCGCCCAGAATGTCGGCCATGCGGCCACTCAGTTTCTGCTTGCGCTTGAGCTGACCGCCCAGGATGACCGTAGTCCAGTCTGCGGTCAGGGCGAAGGCCTGCGCATAGCGGTGCAGCTTGCGGTACCAGCCGGCCATTTCCGTATCGACCGGCGTCGAGGCGAACGCGCCATTGCTGACGCCAAACACGAAGCTGGCCACGATATTGCGCAGCATGAACTTGGTATGCCCGCCAAAGGCCGCATCGAACTGATCCAGGCCCGCCTTCTTGTCCTTGTTCTGGGCCGCTTCGATTTCCTTGTAGAGGAAAGGATGTGCCCGCAGCACGCCCTGGGCAAAGGTCATCAGCGTCCGTGTCAGGATATTGGCGCCTTCCACGGTGATCGCCACCGGGGTGGCCATATAGCCGCCGAACAGATAGTTGCCAGGCCCGTCCTGAATGGCGCGGCCGCCATGGATGTCAAAACTGTCATCCACGCTGTCGCGCATCGCTTCAGTCGTGCGATATTTCAGCAGCGCCGAAATCACCGCCGGGCGCTGGCCTTCATCCACCATCGAGGCGGTCAGGCGGCGCGAGGCCTCATAGGTGTAGGCGCGCTTGACCATCTCGCCGAGCGGCTCGGCCACGCCTTCCATCAGGCCCACCGGAATGCCGAACTGCCGCCGCACCCTGGCATAGGCCGAGGTGACGCGCAGCGCCTGCTTGATCGATGTCGTGCCAATGGCCGGCAGCGAGATAGCCCGCCCGGTCGACAGGCACTCCATCAGCATGCGCCAGCCCTGCCCCGCATAATCGGTACCACCGATCAGAAATTCCATCGGAATGAACACATCGGTGCCGCGCACCGGCCCGTTCATAAACGCCTGCCGCGCCGGGAAATGCCGGCGTCCGATTTCGACACCCGGATGGTCATGTGGCACCAATGCGAGCGTGATGCCGATATCTTCGCCGCGTCCGAGATGGTTGTCGGGGTCCTTGAGAATGAAAGCCAGCCCCACCAACGTGGCGATCGGCGCCAGCGTGATGTAGCGCTTGTCCCAGCTCAGCTTGACGCCGAGCACATCCTTGCCCTGATACTTGCCCCTGGTGACCACGCCGATATCGCGCATGCCGCCCGCGTCCGAACCTGAATGCACGCCAGTCAGCGCAAAACACGGCACTTCCAGCCCCTTGGCCAGACGACCGAGATATTTTTCCTTCTGCGCCGGCGTGCCGTATTTTTCCAGCAACTCGCCCGGTCCGAGCGAGTTGGGCACCATCACGGTAATACCAGCGGCCACCGAGCGGCTGGAGATCTTGGACACCACCATCGACTGCGCCTGAGCGCCGAAGCCCAGCCCGCCATGCTCCTTGCCGATCAGCATGCCCAAAAAGCCCTTGTCCTTGAAGAACTGCCAGACTTCGGGGCTCAGATCGGCGCGGTTATTGCGGGTGTCCCAATCGTCGATCATGGCGCAGACATCTTCGGTCGGGCCATCAAGGAAGGCTTGTTCGTCCGCCGTAAGGGTCAGCGGCCGGATCGCATTCAGCTTGGTCCAGTCCGGGCGTCCGGAAAACAGCTCCGCATCCCAACCCACGGTGCCAGCATCGAGCGCTTCCTGTTCGGTACGGCTGACGCGCGGCAGGATGGACTTGACCGCCCCATAGATCGGGGTCGTCAGCAGCGGCTTGCGAATGGTCGCAATGCTGAGCAGCACCAGGATCACCCCCGGCAACAGCGCCAGCACCCAGCCGATCACGCCCGTCGCCATGACAAGGCCGCCATCATCGATGCCGAACCGCGACAGGATGCCGATGACCAACGCCACCACACCCCAGTCGCGCAGCGAGGATTCGCGCAGCGCCAATACGGCAAAGGCTATAAGTGCAATCAAGATCAGCGCAATGGTCACGGCATGCCCTCCAAGGCGTTGCTGGCGCACGGCACCACGCAACTCAATCCCGAAACGTCAGCCTGCTCGCCGAATCGTTCCGCTGTTACAGGCACGTCGCGCCAGGGATCATAGCGCGGCATGCTCTCATTGTTGAGGGTCAGTCTAGCATGCTTGACGTATACGTCAACCAATCGCCGTTAACGGCTGTCCAGGTCAACGCCCCGGGGTACACGCCTTTTCACCGCACGCCGCCCTGGCGCCTGTCCAAAACCTCGGACAGTTGTTTGACGCTAACGTAAAGCCGTGGGATATTCATTGCAGCAAGGCGCAAAGCCCAGCCGGCACCCGGCAAACGGAGGAAACGATGGCATCCAAGAGTCCCGCCCCCCATGTGCGTCCCTGGATCGCCAGCTATCCCGAGGGCATTGACTGGGCTGTCGAGCTCGACATTCGCCCGGTACACGAGCAGGTGCTGGCCGCCTGTGCCAAAAACCCGTCCGCTGTCGCACTCGACTTTCTGGGTGGCACAACCAGTTTTGGTGAGCTGGCCAGCAAGATCATCGCCTTTGCCGGTGCCCTGCAGCGCGAGTTTGGCGTCAAGAAGGGCAGCCGCGTCGCCCTCATGCTGCCCAACACGCCGTTCTATCCCATTGCCTATTACGCCGTGCTGCGCGCCGGCGGCACGGTGGTCAACTGCAACCCGCTCTACACCGTGCATGAACTCAGCCACATCGCCGAAAACGCAGGCGCCGAGGTCATGGTGACGCTGGACCTTCAGCAGATCTTCGAGAAGGCCGAAAAGCTGGTGCAGGCCGGCCACATCAAGTCGCTGGTGGTCTGCCACTTCCCCGATGCCCTGCCGCTGGTCAAGAAGATCCTGTTCTCGGTGGCCAAGCGCCGGGACCTGGCCCGGCTCAAGGCCTCGCCCATTGCCGACAGGATCAGCCATTTTCACACCATGGTGGAACGCGGCGAGCCGCCCACCGCAGTCGTCATCGACGCCCAGACCGATATTGCCGTCCAGCAATATACGGGCGGCACTACCGGCCTGCCCAAGGGCGCCCAGCTGACGCATGCCAATATCGCCGCCAATATGAGCCAGATCAACCACTGGGGCTGTGGCCTGTTCCTGCCCCCCGCCAAGATTGTGGCGGTGCTGCCGTTTTTTCACATCTTTGCCATGACGGTCTGCATGAACGTGCCGCTCTGCAACGGCACCCAGGTTGTCATGCTGCCGCGTTTTGAACTCAAGGCGCTGCTCAACCTGCTCACCCGCACTCGCGCCAATGTACTGCCCGCCGTCCCCACCCTGCTCAATGCCGTTGCCCGCGCCGAAGGCGCCACATCCGAGCAATTGGCCAGTATCGAGGTCGCCATATCCGGCGGTGCCGCCCTGTCCAACGAAATTCGGGCGGCCTTCGGCAAGAAGTCCTCGGCCATCCTCGCCGAAGGATACGGCCTGACAGAGGCCTCACCCGTGGTCTGCTGCGCCGCCCTGCGCGTACCCTCCAAGCCCCTGTCCATCGGCCTGCCCTTGCCCGGCACCGACATTCGCTTCGTCAACCTCGAGACCGACACGCCGGTTGGCATCGGTGAAGACGGCGAAGTCCAGGTCAAGGGTGCCCAGGTCATGCTCGCCTACTACAACGAGCCGCAGGCCACGGCGGATGCCTTCATGGATGGCTGGCTGCGAACGGGGGACGTCGGCCACATGGACGAGGACGGCTATGTCTTTCTCGTTGATCGCATCAAGGATCTGATCATCAGTTCGGGCTTCAACGTCTATCCGCGCACCATCGAAGAAGCGCTGATGGCCCATGACGCCGTCGAGGAAGCAAATGTGATCGGCGTGCCGGACGACTATCGCGGCGAAGCGCCCATCGCCTTCGTCAAACTCTGCGATGGCGCGTCCATCACGGCCGATGAGCTCAAGGTCTTCCTGGCCGAGCGCATCAGCAAGATCGAAATGCCACGGGAAATCATCTTCAAGGACGCGCTGCCGAAAACCCTGATCGGCAAGCTCAGCAAGAAGGAACTGCGCGAAGAATATGCGCAGTCAACGGCAACCACGTGAGCCCCGCAACAACCGAGAGCCGTGATCTGTTTGCCATTGCTGACCTCGCCAAGGAGTTCGGCATCTCCACCCGCGCCATCCGCTTCTATGAATCCAAGGGGCTGCTCGCCCCCGAGCGGGTCGGCGCCACCCGGGTTTTCCGGCGCCGCGACCGGGCCCGGCTGATCCTGATCCTGCGCGGCAAGCGGCTGGGCTTTTCGCTGCGCGATATCTCGGACTATCTCAGCCTTTATGACGCCAATCGCAGCCAGCAGGTGCATCTGCTCATCGACAAGGTCGATGAACGCCTGGCCTCGCTGGAACGACAGCGCGATGATTTGGAAACCACCATCAACGAACTGCGCGAAATCAAGAAGCTCACCAGCGAACAACCCGCCAGGTCACGCTAGCGCTTGCCCTTCACATTCCGGGTCAACGGATCCGGCTTTTTCGGCTTCACCCAGCCCTTGGGCGGCTGCCGCACCGGCACCTGCGTGCCCAGCCCCATTGCGCCCGGCGGCGGCTGGCCGACCGTCACCGTATCGGCATCGCCCTCAGTCAGTGGCGCCTCGCCCTTGAGCCGGGCAATCTCGTTGCGCAGCGCCGTTGCCTTCTCAAAATCCATCGCTGCGGCCGCTTCCTCCATCTGCTTGCTCAGCGCCAGCAACCGCTCGTGATTTGATCGTGATGACATCAAAATGCCTCCTAAGTTGCCGCCACAAACACCGCCATATCCGCCAGCGTCGCCGCTTCGGCCGCCGGCTTGTCCCAGCGAATGCGGCTGATACGCGGGAAGCGCAGTGCCACGCCCGATTTGTGTCGCGCACTCTCCTGCGCCGAGTCGAAAGCCACTTCGAACACCAGCTCCTTTTTTACCTCGCGCACCGGCCCGAACGAACCGATCGTATGGGTGCGGATCCATTTGTCGAGCAGTTTGAGCTCCTCATCCGTGAAGCCGAAATAGGCCTTGCCGATCGGTACGATTTCATTGCCCTTCCACACCCCGAATGTGTAGTCGGAATAAAATGAACTGCGCCGCCCATGCCCGCGCTGCGCATACATCAGCACCGCATCGACCACATTGGGGTCGCGTTTCCATTTATACCAATATCCCTTCGGGCGCCCCGGCACATAAGGTGCCTGCCTGAGCTTGATCATCACCCCTTCATGGCCGTGTTCATCGGCGCCCTGCCGCCGCTGCCGCGCCAGGTCTTCCCAATCGGCAAACGGCAATACTTCGGAAAGATCCAGCCGGGTCTGCGGATTGGCAGCAAACCACGCTTCCAGTCGCGCCCGCCGCTCGCTCCAGGGCAGCGCCCG
The DNA here is from genome assembly GCF_030689745.1 of Devosia sp. Lineage (GTDB taxonomy): Bacteria > Pseudomonadota > Alphaproteobacteria > Rhizobiales > Devosiaceae > Devosia > Devosia alba. The sequence goes on along the minus strand of NZ_JAUYGL010000036.1, from coordinate 11,604 downwards.
CACATCCACATCACCATCAAACAGCAGGTCATAGACCCGAATGAACGCCGGGCTTTCCCTCAGGTGCCTGGCGCTTGCGACCTTCTTGTTCAGCCGCTGCTGCAGATCGTTGAACGAGCCCGGATCGAAATCCTGGCCCACCAGCAATTCGCCGTCCAGCACCGCCCGCCCCTGCGCGTTGTCAACAATATCGGGGAACGCATTGGCAATATCATCGCCAGTTCGCGAAAACAGCGACACAGTACCGGCGCCCATGACCAGTTGCACCCGAATGCCATCCCATTTCCACTCGGCGGCGAAATCCTCGGGTGCCAGCCTGGCCAGGTCCCTTTCTTCATCGATCGGATTGCTCAGCATCAACGGATGAAACCGCGCCGACTGATCGATGTCCGGCCGCCCCGTTTTGCCATCGAGCCAGTCGAATAGCGCCCCATAGGGCACTTTGAGACCGTGCCAGACTTCCTCAATGGCCTGCAGCTCCACCCCACTCATTTCCGCCAGTGCCGTCTTGGCCAGTCGCGCCGAAACGCCGACGCGCAACCCGCCCGTAGCCAGCTTTACCAGCGCCCAGCGCTCATTGATTTCAGCTCGCGTCAGCAGGCTGCCGATCAGCTTGGGCAAGTCGCGCTTGGAGGTGGTATTGAACAAGTCGATCAGCTCGGTCAGCGAGGGCAGCTCGCCCGTCCCGCCGTGATGTGGCCAGATCAGCGCAATCGTCTCGCCCAGATCCCCGACATAGTCATAGCTCATGGCAAACAGCGTCGCGTCCACCTCCGCCAGCACCGTTTCCTTGAGCAGCGCCGGCTTCACATTGGCAAAATTCAGCGCGCCGGTAAGCACTGCCAGCCCATAGCCCCGATCGGGGTCCGGCGTGTCGCGGAAATACTGCGTCAACGCCGCCAGCTTGCGGGTGCGCGATGAGGTCAGCGCCAGCAGCTCGAGCAATTGGGCAAAGCGCTTCACGCCGCCTCCTCCCCGCCATCATCCTCGAACCCCTGCAAATGCAGCGGCTCGGCTTCGAGGCCCTGCTGCCGGCACCAATAGACCAGCGCATCCTCGCGGCCGTGCGTTACCCACACAGTTGCCGCCTCGGTTTCGTGCACCGTCTGCTGCAACTCGCCCCAGTCGCAATGGTCCGAAATCACCAGCGGCAGTTCCACCAGCGCCTGCCGTGCGCGCTGCTTGACGCTCATCCAGCCCGAAGCCTGGCACACCACCGGATCGGGAAAGCGTCGGCTCCAGCGGTCACGAATGGCCGAGGGGGGCGCGATCACGATCTGCCCCGCGAAGTCCGCCTTGGGCACATCCAGCGCCGGACGTAGATCGCCCAGCTTCACCCCCAGTTCTTCATAGAGCCCACAGAGCTTGAGCATCGCACCATGCAGATAGATCGGGGCGTCCCACCCCGCATCGCGCAGCAGCGCAATCACCCGCTGCGCCTTGCCCAGCGCATAGCATCCCACCAGATGGCTGCGCTCGGGATTGTCCCGCACCGATTTCAGCAACCGCGCAATTTCGGTCTGCGGCAGCGGGTGCTGAAACACTGGCAGGCCAAATGTCGCCTCGGTCACCAGCAGGTCGCATCTGACCAGCTCATAGGGCTGCGCGGTGCGGTCGGTGAGGCGCTTGTAGTCGCCCGTAACCCCCACCCGTTGCCCTTTGTGCTCTACCAGCACCTGCGCCGAGCCCAATATGTGTCCGGCCGGATAAAGAGTGATGGACACATCGTCGATCAGGAGCGGGACGCCGAAATCGAGCGCCTGGAACCGCCCCGCACAATCGACGCCATAGCGCGTCTGCATGATGGCAATAGTGTCCGGGGTCGCCAGCACCGCGCCATGCCCGCTCCGCGCATGGTCGGCATGGCCATGGGTGATGATCGCCCGCTCGCGTGGCACGCTCGGGTCGATGAAGGTGTCGATGGCACGGATGTGAAGGTTACGGTCCAGCAGCATCGGTCACACCAGAAGTAAGGCGGCAACGCCAATCATGCCAGTGACCAGCCCGATCCAGGCCAGTGCCACCATTCCGTCCCTTGCGGTCAGCGCCAGACCGAACAGAGCGATGATCGCGCCAGCGCCGGTCGAGGTGAAGGGAATGAGTTCGAGGAAGGGCATGATCGCACCGACGAGCACGCAGACGACCGCACCTGCGCGCCGTATCGGCTGGGACACCAGTGCATGCCAGCGCCGCTTCGACACCGCATCTATGGTGGCCGACACCGGCTTGAGGAAGCTCATCAACCGCTCCGCCTGACGCGAGGACAGGCAACGCTCTGTCAGCCAGCGCGGCAGCCAGATCTTTTCATGACCCAACACCACCTGGCCGGCAACCAGGATTGTGGTGAGGCCCACAAGGCTCGGCAATCCCGGAATAATGCTGAGCGGCGACACCACGATGAGTGCAGGAAACAGCAGCATCGGTCCGGCCATCCGCTGCCCGGCAACCGCCTGGATCATGCCGATGGAGATTTTTTCGCCGTCTGCGACCCGCTGCTCTACCTTGGCAACAATCTCGCCCAACGCCCCATCCCTGGCATTTCCCATTCACAAAGCGCTCCTTTGCGATAGTAACGCCTGCCGGATGCACCGCGTTCCGCGCGTGCCTTGGCCGGACGCTAGATCACCTTGCTGACTGCGAGCAGTCCCGGCCGCTTCTCGTTTGCTGCAGCGATCGCCGCCTCGCCACCGAGCACCACGACATGTCCGTGCCGCGCCACCGCCTCCACCGCTTCCGCCATGCGCCTGAAGTCCGTGGCGGTCGTGCCAAGAATTTCATCGCGCCGCTGCTGGCGTAGCGCATCAGTCGTGCCGGTCAGCTGCCGCCACATCGAAGAATAGCCCTTGGCATCGGGGAATTCATAACCATCGACATCGCCGATCACCCCGATGATCGAGCGCGTCAGATCATTGGCGCCAATCGCCGCGTGCAGCGCCTTGCTCGCCCCGTCATAGGCGTCCAGCGTCTTGAGCAGATTGGGGTCACGATAGCTCAGAAAGCTGAAATTGCCGCTCGTCAGGTCGAACCGGGCCGAGCCGCCATAGGCCCCGCCCTGGACACGGATCTTGTCCCACAGATAGGTGGTGTTGAGGAACTTCAGCACCACGCTTGAAGCGCCGGTCAGCGCAAACCCCAACGCTTTCAGATTGGCGCCCTTGCCGACATAATTGACCTGCGCCGGAATGATCAGCCCTTCAGACTTCGGCGCAAAATCCACATTCCAGTCAGCAAAATCATGCTTGGCGTCGGGCAGGGTCTTGAGAAAACCCTCGATCTCGCCCTTGGCCCGGTTCCACAGCGAGCCATCGGCGGTCACATTGACCACCATGCGACCGCGATTGAACAGCGTGTCGCGAATGCGTTTCAGCGCCGCTTCCACGCTATCCCAATCACTGTCAATCCGCGCCACCAGTTCGCGCAGGAACTGCAGATAGCTCACCCCGCCCATCTGTTCGCCAATCCAGCTCGCTTCGGTCAGGCTCGACTTCAGCCGCGTATCAACCATTGCATTGCCCGAAGGGATCATCCGCGCTTCAAAGCCGGCCTTCTCCTCCAGCGCCAGCTGCTTGAAGCGGGCGCGATTATCCAGCCGGGCATCGCCCAGCAGGTCGCCCATGATCGCCAGCATTTCCGCGATCTTGTCCGGCACGGCCTTGCCCGACAGGAAGAACCAGGCGGCACTGCCATTGTCGCCCTGGCGCGAAGACAGCCCGCGGTGCTGGGCAATCCCGCCGGTCGAGCGACCAATGCGCTGCGTCAGGCTGACAAAATCTTCCTTGCTGGTGCCGGTCTGCAGCAGCGCCCGGCCGAACAGCGGCAGATAGGGCAGCAGGCCCTTGTCCAGCACATGCAGGTCAAACCCCAGATCGAGATAGACGATCCCCAGCGTCGGCAGGTCATGGTAGAATAACCGGGTATCGGCCAGCGTACCGATATCGATCGGCACGGTGCGGCTCTCGCGCGGCAGGTCGGCCAAAGTCAGCGTCGGTATTTTGGCCAGCAGCGCCGGATCATCCACCGTTTCCTGCAGTGCCTTCAGCCGATCGGTCTCGGCCTTGGTGGCCGCCAGCGCCTCGGCATCAAATCCCTGCCGCACCTTGGCCAGAATGCCTGCTTCATCAGCCGCTTCGCGCGCGCCCTGTTCAGGGTCGGCGCGCAGGGTCACCGTGGTACGGTGGGTATTGTCGAGGAACAACCGACGGATTTCCCTGGCAAAGTGCCCCTGCGCGGCCTTGTCCTTGAGCGCACTCAGCGCCTCCTCAAAGGCCAGCGGCGCGATCGGGTCGCCCTCATGCAGCCAGCTGCCCAGCGCGTTGAACATGTAGACCATGCCGCGTGGATAGGAGCCGGTATTGTTCTCGCGCAGCGAGAACTCGAACGTATTGGCCGCCGCTTCGAGCTGTTCGGATGAAAAGCCGGTTTCGGCAATCTCTTCGAGAGTATTGAGGATCAGCGCTTCCACCTTGCCAGCCTCGGTCGGGTCGATCCCCTTCATACCAAAGCTGGCCATGGGCTGGCGCAGGCCATTGCCAATGCCGCCCCCGGTCATGCCTTCACCCAGCCCGCTCTCGGTCAACGCCTTGCGCAGTGGCGCCGCCGGATTGCCGGCCAGCAGATAGCTCAGCATGCCATTGCTCAGCGCCTCGGTACGGTCGGCCGGCGGATCAATCAGCCAGTTCACCGATACCATGCCGTCGCGCGCCTTGCCCACTTCTCTGGTGCCTGCATAGCTGGCCTCGATCTGCCGCGGCGCGTTGAAGCGCGGCTGCAGCTTGACCTCGGCATCCACCGGCGCCCGCTCGAACTGGGAAAAATAGGCGTCCAGAATCGCCAGCCGCTCGCCAGCATCGTCATCGCCGGAAAAGAACGCCCTTGTGTTGGACGGGTGGTAATACTTGGCGTGAAAATCCCGGAACTGTTTGTAGGTCAGGTCGGGAATGGCCTTGGGATCGCCGCCCGAGCTCTTGCCATAGGTAACGTCGGGATAAAGCGAGCGCTGTGCAATGTCGCGCATCACCGCGTCGGGCGAGGAAAACACCCCCTTCATCTCGTTGAACACCACGCCCTTGTAGACGAGCGGCGCACTGGTATCCTCAAGCTCGTAATGCCAGCCTTCCTGCAGAAAGGTCTCTTCGGTCAGCAGCGGAAAAAATACCGCGTCCAGATACACATCCACCAGATTGTAGAAATCTTTCAAATTCTGGCTGGCCACCGGATAGGCGGTCTTGTCCGGGAAGGTCATGGCGTTGAGGAACGTGTTCAGGCTTCCCTTGATCAGCTCCACAAACGGCTTCCTGACCGGGTATTTCCGGCTGCCGCACAGCACTGAATGCTCAAGGATATGGGCAATGCCGGTGGAATCGGTCGGCGGCGTCTTGAAGGTGATGCCAAACACCTTGTTCTCGTCGTCATTGATCAGGCTGAGCACCTCCGCCCCGGTCTTTTTGTGGCGGAACAACTGCGCCCGCGAATTGGCCTCCGCGATATGCTCGTCGCGGATCAGTTCGAAGGCTTCGTGATAGCTCATGACAATACTCGGCAGTGTTTTGTTGTTGCGCCCAACGTAGGGACGCGCAGCTGGGTGCGCTAGGGGGCGTTGGGCCCATTGGTGATGATCGCCCCTGGCGGTCACAGACATTTGCCTTCACCACGCATCACCCGCCGGCTTGACACTTGGGCACGGAACTCGTTGCGAGAGTGGCCGAAACCGAGGGCAGGTTCGCAGCTGACATCGCTGCTCACCCAGAATTCAGCCTCACACCCCGCCGCGGATTTCCGGCTTCACTTCCTTTTTATACCACGCCATCAACTGCCCCATCAGCGCCGGGAACAGGCTGTTCTGCTCGCTGGCGGCGACATTGTCGGCCAGCTGTTCCGGCTTGCTCACCCCGGCAATGACGCTCGACACCTGCGGGTGGTCCAGAATCCAGCGCAGGGCGAACTGGCTCATCGGCATGCCGCTCGGCGCCAGCCCCCTGAGCTCGTTCACCAGTTCAATGCCGCGCGCTAACTCGATGCCGCCAAACGTCTCGCCCACCGAAAATGCCTGCCCGTCGGCATTGTAATTGCGATGGTCGGTCGCATCGAAGCGCGTATCCTTGTCGTACTTGCCGCTGAGCAATCCGCTGGCCAGCGGCAGGCGCACGATAATGCCGACATCTTTTTCCGCTGCCATGGGCAGCAGCGCCTCGGCCGCGTCCTGCCGGAACAGGTTGAAAATGATCTGCAGCGTCGCCAACCCGGGCTGCTCCAGGCACAGCAGCCCTTCTTCGATGGTTTCCACACTGGCGCCCCAATGGCGGATCAGCCCTTCGGCCTTCAGCTCATCCATCCAGCCAAAGATGGCGCCGTCCTGCAGCACGGCCGTCGGCACGCAATGCAGTTGCGCCAGGTCGAGCGCCGTCACACCCAGCCGCTCAGCCGAGCCTTCCAGGCTCCTGCGAATCCCGTCCTTGGAATAATGGTCGGGATAGAGCCCGGAGCCGCGGCCCAATTTGGTCGCAACATGCACGCCAGCGCCCTTGGCGTGGCGGCCGATTCGGCTCTCGCTCAGTCCGTCGCCATAGACGTCCGCCGTGTCCCAGAAGGTCACGCCAGCCGCATTGGCCGCATCCAGAATAGCCGTCGCGGTGTCGTCACCCACCGGCCCGAAATCCCCGCCCAGCTGCCAGCAGCCCAGCCCGATTTCGGAAACCTCAAAGCCCGTCTTGCCCAATCGCCGCTTCTTCATGCCGTACAATCCTTGTTGCTTGCTGGTCCAGCGCATCGGCCGCGTCGACAGGCGCCTTACGCCCCGTCACGCCTGGATAATGTGCAGAATAGCCAACCGATCCGCAGCCAGCCAGATTTCGGCGCAGCGCATGTGGCCCCATACGACCCGAACCTGACGCGCCAGGTTGCGCCGGTCAAGCCGCGCTGTCGGCGCTACTCGAAATATTCCGGGTGCTCGGCAATGGTTTGAGCCAGCAGCACCTCGGCCCGTGCCAGATGCGCCCGCATCGCCGCTTCGGCACCCGCCACATCGCCCGCGGCGACGGCCTTGGTGATGAGCATGTGTTCGTCAATGGCCACCCGCGACGAGGATGCCCCCAGCGTCAGATAGCGCACCCGGTCGAGCTGCATCTTGTGATCGTCAATCAATTGCCACGCATATTCCACGCCCGCCAGGCGAGCCATGGTGCGGTGAAACAGTTCATCGAGCGTATGAAAGCGCCGGCTGTCATTGGCGGCCGACGCCTCTTCCTGATCGGCGATCAACCCCTTGAGCACATCGGCCGCATCGCCCGGATTGGTGGCCAGTCGCCGCACGATCTCCACCTCGATGGACTCGCGGATAAAGCGCGACTGCCGCACCCCTTCGGGCGATATTTTCTTGACCACGGTCGCCCGCTTGGGGCGGATCATCAGCAGTCCCTGCTGCGCCAGCCGGATAAATGCCTCGCGCACCGGCTGGCGCGACACGCCGTAGCGGCCGGCAATATCGCTCTCGGAGATGATGTCGCCCGGCTTGAGCGCCATCGTCACAATCTCGTCGCGCAGCGCGCTGACCACGCGCATCGCCATGGTCTGTTCGGTCACATCAAGCACCTGGGCAGACACCATTATTGTTTTCCCTTTCCGACCATTGGCCGGATAAGCGGGGGATTACGCCCCCCGACTGAGTGCCATCCACAGATTTCTGCGGGCTTGCGGCCCCCAGGGCTGTGGCTAAAGCACGATTCCCGCCTCGGCAAGCATGGCATCGACAAACACCCGCGCGCCATTCTGGGCAATCGACTGATTGGCGGCGATGCCGGTCAGGATCGACCAGGCGCCCGCTATCTGGTCGGAGGCACGGCCATATTTATCCGCTTCCATATTGTCCGGATCAAACAGATAGCCCAGCATGATCGGGTCGGCGCCGCCATGGCTGCCCTTGCCGGTCCACACCTCGATCTTCTGCGGCAATCCGCCGGCGACATGCAATTCGGTGAACATCGCCTCGGTCTCGTCGCGCTCGCGATGGCCACCGGCAAACACGCCATGCACTTCGATATGCTTGTGCGTCAGTTCGCCCTTGGTGCCGTGGAACTTCACTTCCAGCCCCTCCCAGGGCGAATAGGCCACCAGCGTATAGTTCAGCGAGGCGCCCGAAGCATATTGCGCCTGCACCTGCATGGTGTCCTCGATGGTGATGTCGGCGGCAAACACGCATTTGTCGCGCCAGTAGCCGTCATCCTCCTCGGCGTCGAGATAGAGCTCCTTGAGCGCCTCGTCGGCCTCCAGATCCATGCGGAAGGCGCATTTGTCCGCCACCGGACAGGTGTGACAACGCTCGCCATGGCCTTCCAGCCCCAGCTGGATTGCCATTTCCGGGGTATAGAAATCGCGCTTGCCGATGGCCGAGACGCTCTTGGGCGTTGAGCCCACCCACCAGTTCAGCAGATCGAAATGGTGGGTCGACTTGTGCACCAGCAGGCCGCCGGACTTGTCCTTGTAGCGGTGCCAGCGGCGGAAATAGTCGGCGCCATGCACCCGGTCGAGATACCAGCGGAAGTCCACCGCAGTGATCTCGCCGATCACCCCGCTCTGCAAGATGTCCTTGAGCTGGGTGCGGGCCGGCGAATAACGATAGTTGAAGGTGACGGTGACCTTCTTGCCGCTGGCCCGCTGCGCGTCGAGAATGCGCTTGAGCCGGGCCACATCGATGGTCATCGGCTTTTCGGTCATCACATTGCGGCCGGCCTCGAGCGCCCGCACGATATATTCGTCATGCAGATAATCGGGCACCGTCACGATCACCGTATCGGGGTCCTGCTCGGCCAGCATGGTGTCGAAATCTTCGGCCAGATAAGTGGCAATGCCATTGCCGGTCCTGTCGGGCACCTTGTGCGCCGATAGTGCCAGCCGGCTCTGGTTGACGTCGCACAAGGCGACCAGTTCGGCGCTCTCGGCATGGGTGATGGCAACCGCGTCACGGAACATCTGATGGCGGCCACCAGTCCCGACAATGGCGAATTTCTTGGTCATATACTGCTAATTCTTGCTGCTGGAAAAAAGCCGAACCGGCTCGTTACATCTTCCATACAAGATCGGCCATATGACCGCTGGTGTCAATGTTGGATTGACCAAAGCAGAGCCGCCTCACCGCAATCGCTACAGGTCGACATCGCACCCGTGGTGCACTGGTCAAGTCGGGATGGCCCAGCACGCCAGCGCCAAAAAAACCTAGCTCCGCAGCCCCGGCGCTTCCTGACCCGTGCTCTGCACATATTCGGTATAGCCGCCGCCATAGACATGCACGCCCTCGGGCGTCAGCTCCAGCACCCGGTTGGATAGCGCCGCCAGGAAATGGCGGTCATGGCTGACAAACAGCATGGTGCCCTCGAAACTGCTGAGCGCCTGGATCAGCATTTCCTTGGTGGCAATGTCGAGATGGTTGGTCGGCTCGTCCAGCACGAGGAAATTGGGCGGATCAAACAGCATCAGCGCCATCACCAGCCGGGCCTTTTCGCCGCCCGACAGCACCCGGCACTTCTTTTCCATCTCGTCGCCTGAGAACCCGAACGCGCCCGCCAACGCCCGCAACGGCCCCTGTCCGGCCTGCGGAAAATGGTCTTCCAGACTCTGGAACACCGTCCGGTCGCCATCGAGCACATCCATGGCGTGCTGGGCAAAGTACCCCATCTTCACGCTGGCGCCGACCGCTACCGTGCCATTATCGGGCTTGGATTCCCCGGCCACCAGCTTGAGCAGTGTCGACTTGCCGGCGCCATTGACGCCCATGATGCACCAGCGCTCCTTGCGGCGGACGTGGAAGTCGAGGCCATCATAGATGCTCCGGCTGCCATAGGCCTTGTCCACACTCTTGATCACCACCACGTCGTCGCCCGAGCGTGGCGCCGGGCGGAACTCGAACGCCACGGTCTGCCGCCGCTTGGGCGGCTCCACCTTGTCGATCTTGTCGAGCTTTTTCACCCGGCTCTGCACCTGCGCCGCATGGCTGGCCCGCGCCTTGAAGCGGTCGATAAAGGCAATTTCCTTGGCCAGCATGGCCTGCTGCCGGTCGAACTGTGCCTGTTGGTTTTTCTCGGCAATCGCCCGTTGCTGCTGGTAGAATTCGTAATCGCCCGTATAGGTTGTCAGCGACCCGGCATCGATCTCGACGATCTTGTTGACGATGCGGTTCATGAACTCGCGGTCATGGCTGGTCATCAGCAGGGCACCGCTGTAATTCTTGAGGAACGCCTCGAGCCAGATCAGGCTTTCCAGATCAAGATGGTTGCTCGGTTCGTCCAGCAGCAGCGCGTCCGGCCGCATCAGCAGAATGCGGGCCAGCGCCACCCGCATCTTCCAGCCGCCCGACAGCGCGCCGACATCGCCATCCATCATTTCCTGGCTGAACCCCAGCCCGTCCAGCACTTCGCGCGCCCGGCCGTCCAGCGAATAGCCGTCCAACTCCTCGAAGCGAGCCTGCACCTCGCCATAGCGCTCGATAATGGCGTCCATCTCGTCGGCCTTGTCCGGATCGCCCATATCGGCTTCCAGCACCCGCATTTCGGCCATCAACTCGCTGACCGGGCCAGCGCCATTCATGGTTTCGGCGACCACGCTGCGGCCGGCCATCTCGCCGACATCCTGGCTGAAATAGCCAATCTGGATGCCACGATCCACCGAGACCTGGCCTTCGTCAGGCTGCTCTTCGCCTGTGATCATGCGGAATAATGTGGTCTTGCCGGCACCATTGGGCCCGACCAGGCCGATCTTTTCGCCCTTCTGCAGCGCCGCCGACGCCTCGATAAAGACAATCTGCTTGCCGTTCTGCTTGCCAATGCTCTCGAGACGAATCATGCTTGTATGGACCTGGGCTGGCGGCCGCGCGATGGTGCGGCTGACGAATGGCGCTGGGTTAAGCATCCACGGCGCGTCCGCGCAAGTCGGCACAACGGTGCAGGCGCCCAAAATCCAAAGCTGTGGTTTGATCAGCGCACCTGCCCCGAATCGGGCCGCCAATGTGCTAACGCACGGGCCAGCACTTTGACCAACCTGCGGCCGCCCGATCGAATGAGGCACTGGCCGCCCTCCGGAGACCAGATGAAGGTAGCAATCGACATGGGCATGAGCGCTGGCACCACGCCCGCCACGCTCGACCTCGAAGAATTGCTGGCTACCCGACTGCTGGTCCAGGGCAATTCCGGCTCCGGCAAATCCCACCTGCTGCGCCGTCTGCTTGAACAATCCGCGCCATGGGTGCAGCAGTGCATTATCGATCCCGAGGGGGATTTCACCACCCTTTCGGAAAAATTCGGCCATCTGGTGATTGATGCCACCCGTACCGAAGCCGAACTCACCAATATCGCCGCCCGCGTGCGCCAGCATCGCGTCTCCGTCGTGCTCAATCTCGAAGGGCTCGATGTCGAGCAGCAGATGCGCGCCGCCGCGGCCTTTCTCGGCGGCATGTTCGATGCTGATCGCGACTTCTGGTATCCCGTGCTTGTCGTCGTCGATGAGGCCCAGCTATTTGCCCCCGCTATTGGTGGTGAAGTCAGCGACGAGGCCAGAAAACTCTCGCTCGGCGCCATGACCAATCTGATGTGCCGCGGCCGCAAACGTGGCCTGGCCGGC
>NZ_JAUYGL010000028.1 GCF_030689745.1 Devosia sp. | reverse complement strand
ACATGTCCGGCGGGTCGGTGTGGTCGGCGCTGGCACAATGGGTGCTGGCATTGCGGTGTGCCTGCTCAATTCCGGGCTCGCCGTGCGTCTTGTCGAGCAGGACGAACCGGCGCTGGCCAAGGGCATAGAACGGGTCGAGCAAACGCTTGCAGCCGATGTGGCGAGCGGGCGCATTGATCCCAAGGAAAGCGCCAGTCGGCGCGCAGCGCTTGGGGGCAGTGTTGAGCTGACCGACCTGGGCGATTGCGATGTTATCATCGAAGCCGCCTTTGAGGACCTTGCCGTCAAGCAGAACCTGTTTGCGCGGCTGGATGCCGTGGCGCGCCCCGACGCAATCCTTGCCACAAATACGTCCTATCTCGACATGGCGGCTATTGCCCGGGCGACAGGCCGCCCTGCTTCCGTGCTCGGGCTCCATTTTTTCAGCCCTGCCAATGTGATGAAACTGCTTGAGGTCGTCCGCACGCCGCTCACCTCGGACGAGGCACTGGTTACCGGACTCAAGCTTGCCCGGCAGATGGGCAAGATTGCGATTGTCTCGGGCCTCGGCGAAGGTTTTATCGGCAACCGCATCTTCTCGGCCTACCGGCAGCAATGCGAGTTCATGGTCGATGAGGGAGCAGCGCCCGAAGAAGTGGATGCGGCTCTGGTGGAGTTCGGCTTTGCCATGGGCCCCTTCGCCGTAGCCGATCTATCGGGACTTGATATTGCGTGGCGGACGCGTCAGCGGCTGTCTGCGACGCGCGATCCACGCCAGCGATATGTCACCATTGCCGACCGGTTATGCGAGGCAGGCCGGCTGGGCCGCAAGGCTGGGGCGGGCTGGTATCGCTATGACGAGCAGGGACGACGCGTTGTCGATCCGGCAGTGGCAGCCATCATCAGCGCCAGTGCCAGCGTGCGGCCGCCCCGGACCTTTGACGCGGCGGAAATCCAGAAACGCGCTTTGGCGGCGATGGTCAACGAGGCGCAGCTCGTGGTGCAAGACGGGGTCGCACAGCGGCCGGGGGACGTCGATGTTGCCCTGGTGCATGGCTATGGATTTCCGGCTTGGGAAGGCGGGCCATTGTTCTGGCATTCAAGGCAGGATCCGGGCGTGTACGCCAAAGCACTGGGCCAGGTGGAAGCTGCGACGGGCCATGGCTTTCGCCGCGCCGACTAACGCAATTTGACGTCGAAACGAACCACGTCTCCCCGGTAGACGCCCTCTGCAACCAGTACTGTCGTGCCGGTCTGATCGACGGCGCGGCGATAGACAAGGGCGACAGGCGCATTGATGGCAATGTCGAGCGCCTTCGCCATATCCATGTCCGCGCTGCGGATGGTGAGCGTCTGCTGAGCATCGACAATCTCGACCCCGGGCACGTCCGTGACCAACCGCAGGGCAGTCTTGGTTTCGAGGTCATTGCGCGTGATGCGATCGGACAGGCGCTCATCGATATAGAGCTCGGTGAGCAGGAACGGCGATCCTTCGCGCCAGTGCCGCCGGTTGAGATGGCGATAGAGGGGCGCGGTCTTGCCGATCATATAGGGAAGGCCGGGTAGCTGGCGGTTCCGCTGGTCGCTGAGGATCTCGATCCGGGCATCGTGGCTTGGCCGCAGGAGGCCGGACCAGTCAGTCGCCACGGCGCACCAGAGCTCTTCCTGCGGACGGCTGCGCACGAAGGTGCCCTTGGCCCTGAAGCGCTCGATCAGGTTTTCATTTTCGAGCTGGTCGAGAGCCTGGCGGATGGTGGCCCGCGCCACGCCGCATTCCACGGCCAGTTCATCAACGGTCGGGATTTGGCTTCCGACAGCCCATTGGCCGGACTCGATGCGGCGCTTGAACAGGGTCGCCAACTGGATGTAGCGCGCAACGGCGCTTTTACCGAAATCGACTGTGCCAGAGGTCGGCTTGATATGCACTGAACTGCTCATGGTTGCGTCTGGACCCCCTCAATCTAGGTGATCAGCAGATGGGTTACAACCAATAGACTGGTTTTAGAACTTTAAGGGTTGCAGCGCGGCCTGTAGGCAGCGCCGCAACCGCGCCCTATTTCCAGCCTCGTATCAGTCGAGGCTACTCTTCCTTGAACGCTTGCTCGCGACCCTTGCGGATCGCCGGCAGGGTTACTGCGGCGATGGTGACAATCGCTATCACCAGCAGACCGGCGGAGATCGGGCGCTCGATGAAAATGGCCGGCTCCCCGCGCGATACCAGCATGGCCCGCCGGATATTCTCTTCCAGCATGGGGCCCACAACAAAACCGAGCAGCAGCGGCGCCGGTTCGCAGTCAAGCTTGACCAGCACGTAGCCGATGGCCGCGAAGATCGCCATCAAGATTACATCGAAGGCGGCGTTATTGACGCTAAACACGCCTATCGAGCAGAAGACGACAATGACAGGGAACAGGAAGTGATATGGCACGCTGAGCAACTTCACCCATATGCCAACCAGAGGCAGGTTCAGCACGACCAGCATCAGGTTGCCCAACCACATAGAGACGATCAGCCCCCAAAACAACACGGGCTGCTCGGTCACCACATTTGGACCGGGCGTGATGCCCTGGATGATCAGTGCACCAATCATCAGCGCCATGACGGGATTGGATGGGATGCCCAGGGTCAGCATGGGAATGAACGACGTCTGTGCGCCGGCATTGTTGGCGCTTTCCGGCCCGGCAACGCCAGCCAGCGCGCCCTTGCCGAAGGTCTCGGGATGCCGCGACAGCTTCTTTTCAAGGGCATAGGCGGCAAAGGACGACAGCATCGCTCCGCCCCCCGGCAAAATGCCGAACAGCGACCCGAGCGCGGTACCCCGCAGGATTGGCGCGAACATCTCACGAAAATCCGCCCGGCTGGGAAAGAGGTTCTTGAGCTTGGTGGACAGCACCGAACGTGTGCTTTCATCCTCCAGATTGCGGATCACCTCGGCGATGCCGAACATTCCCATCACAATGGCAATGAACTCGAAGCCGTCGATCAGTTCAACCATGCCCAGGGTAAACCGCTGGGCGCCTGTGTAGATATCCTGACCGCCCAGGCCCAGCAGCAGACCGATGATCATCATGGCGAAGGCCTTGAGCAGCGATCCGGACGCCAGAGCAATCGAGGCGATCAGCCCCAGCACCATGAGGGACGTATATTCGGCGGGGCCGAATGTCAGCGCGACGGCGGCCAGCGGGGGCGCGAACAGTGCGAGTAGTATCGTTGCTACGGTCCCGGCGAAAAAGGAGCCGATGGCCGCGGTGGCCAAGGCCACCCCAGCGCGGCCGTTCCGCGCCATCTGGTAGCCATCGACGGCGGTGACCACCGAGGAGCTTTCGCCCGGCAAGTTGATCAGGATCGCGGTGGTCGAGCCGCCATATTGCGCACCGTAGTAGATGCCGGACAGCATGATGAGCGAGCCGACCGGCGGCAGTCCGAAGGTGATGGGCAGCAGCATGGCAATGGTAGCCACGGTGCCGATACCGGGCAGCACGCCGATGAGGGTGCCGAGCAGGACACCGGAAAAGCAGTAGAACAGGTTGTCGAGGGAAAAGGCGGCGGACAGCCCGATCGAAAGGTTGCTCAAAAGGTCCATGCTCATGGCTCAATATCCTCCCAGCCAAGGGCCGATCATGCTGAGTGGCAAGCCAAGTCCCCATATGAACGCTGCCCAGCAGAAAATGGCGACACCGCCGGCGAGAAGAACACTTGGGAGCGGCTGCGCGCGCGTACTGCCAAGGCAGGTCACCAGCACCACCACGAAAACAGTTGGTACGAGGCCGGCGCCGCGGACACAGAAGGCAAAGATCAGCAGCGCCGCGATGACCGCGACGAGCCCGCGCAGCGGGATTTTGGATACCGGGCCAACGCCCCGGATCACGCCGCGCACCAGTATTGCAACGCCGAAGGCGAGCAGCAGCAGGGACAATGCGGTCGGCAGATAGCCCGGTCCCATGGATCGGGCTGATCCCATCGAGAGGTTGAGCGACTGAACGGTGAACCACACGCCTACGCCGGCAAATATGGCACCGGACAGCACGTCCTTATCCTGCAACTTGCTCCATGCGCTCATGAGACGTTCTTTCGCGATTCAAGCCGGCGGACAAAGGCATCGATGGCCTCAGCAACTTCAGCTGGTTGTTCAGGCAGGAGCGCGTGTCCCGCATTTTCGATGGTGATATTTGTCACCCTGGCGCCAAGTTCTGTTCGCAGTTCCATGGCCTCGGACGCAGGGGCAATCGCGTCCTCAGCGGCCTGGACGTCAAGGATTGGCACCACTCCACCGGCGTGCCACCAGTGCGAGCGGTCACTGCGGGCCGCAGCGGCCCGTTGTCCGGCGGCCATCGACGGATGCCAGCCATGAAGCCAGGCACCAGCGTCGTTCCCCGGCGCGAAATAGGCGCGCTGCAAGTGCTGCAGTCGCTCGCTATCGCCGAGCGCGGGATTAAAACTGCCATCGATCGATGGCTTAATGTCGGTGGGTATCACCTGCCGAGCAGCGGCCAGCAGCACAACGGCCGCAACGCGCTCGGGGCTCAATACCGCTGCCATGCGGGCAACCCAATTGCCGAATGCATGCCCGATGACAACCAGGCCACTGCCATCCTGCGGCGCGGCGTCAAGCAGGTGTTGTCCAAGGGTTTCAAGAGTTGCGTCTGCCAGGTTGTCGCTCACGTCCATGCCAAAGGGCTCGGGCGTGAGGACGGTATAGCCGAGCATTCGCAGATTGGCGGCGAGGACCGAGAAGTCTTCGGCGCCCCGGCCAAGCGAGGGCGCGAGAAGCAGGGATAGACCCTGCTTCGTCGCTGTCGTGACGTTGGACACAGTGCTATTCTTCCGCAATGCCAGCAGAGTTGATAACGTCGCCAAAGTACGCGAAATCAACCGCGAGACTATCTGCGAATGCGCGTGGGTCCAGGAAGTCGGGATCCACGCCAACAGAACTCAGCCGCTCAATGAAAGCCGGATCGTTATAAAGACCGCTGATTTCAATGCTCAGCATCTCGATGATGTCGGCTGGCGTGTCCTTGGGAGCAAAGAGACCGGTCCAACCGGCACTGCGCAGCTCGGTGAAACCTTCCTCGACCATGGTGGGGACATCCGGCAATCCGGGAATGCGCGCATTGCCGAAGACGGCGAGGCCGCGCAGGGCGCCGCTTTCCGCCTGCGAAATCACCACGGTGTCGATCATCATCTGCACAGTGCCCGAAAGCAGTCCGTTCAGCGCTGGGCCGGCCCCACCATAGGGAATGTGCTGGACATCAACGCCTGCTGCCGACTTGAAGATTTCCGTCAGGATCTGCGGGGTCGATCCGTTGCCTGACGAGGAGTAGTTCAGCATGCCGGGATTTGCCTTGGCGTATGCGATGAACTCTTTCATGTTTTGAGCAGGCACCGAGGGATGCACGGCCAGCAAGCGGGTCGAGTCCGCGATCTTTGCCACCGGCACCAGATCGGCATTGGGATCGAAGTCGAGTTCGCGCAGGTGCGGCACGACGGAGAAAATGCTGTTTGCACCAAGGAGCAGCGTATAGCCATCGGCCTCGGCGCGAGCCACCTGCCCCGCACCGATGGCGCCCGATGCACCGCCCTGATTGTCGACGACGATGGTCGCACCGGTCGTTTTGGTAAGAGCCTCGCTCAGCACTCGGGCGACCGCGTCAGCAGTGCCGCCAGCAGGATAAGCCACGACCAGCCGGATGGGCTTGTCCGGGTATTCCTGTGCCTGGATCACACTCGATGTCATCAGCGTCGACAGCGCCAAAAAGCTTCCGACAGTGACAAGTTTCCTTAAAGTCATGCTGTTCCTCCCAGCTAAAACATAATAAGCTACTTTTATGACCTATATGCGGTTCCGTGATAGGCGTCTAGCCGCTTCCGGGAGAAAATTCGGGGTATCGGTTGGGTAGTTGTGGCCCACGACCTCGAAGACGTACCGCCGATGCACAAGCTGATGAGACCGCGTTCGACGCGCTCTACAAAGCAGCCGGCGTTTCGCAGGCCAACATGTTCGACGAAAATAGCGATTGGATCGGCGGGCAAGCGCAAGGTCGCGGGTGCCAAGAGCCCGTCGGGCGAAGGGCGACATGAGTCGAGGGACGAGAGCGCCGTTGGCACGCGCCGGTAGTAAACCCAGCTATGCCCGTCGACGTTTCAGATAGCGGTCGAGATCATTCAGCTTGCGCAATTGCCCCCAGGTCGGGCAAGAATATTGCCAGAAAACATAGCGTTTTCAAACTGGTAGTTAGAATGACGTCTGGGAAAATGGAGCGGGTAGCGGGAATCGAACCCGCATATTCAGCTTGGAAGGCTGCTGCTCTACCACTGAGCTATACCCGCCCGGTCGGTGACCGATGACAAGCCATTAGCTTGACAGCGCGTCGCCCGCAACCCCTCCGATGCGCCGCAACGGGCGGTTTGCTACTGCTTGAGCAACAGGTCGCGCGCTTCATTGATCTTGGAGGCCAGATAGCTCGAGCCGCCAAGGTCGGGATGAACGCCCTTCATCAGTTCGCGATGGGCGGCACGAATCTCGTCTTTGGTGGCGCCGGGCTGCAGGCCGAGCACCTCATAGGCCTCCGCCAGCGCGTCGGCGGGCGCTTTCGGCCCCGGTGCCTCGTCAGACGCCGCTTCGGCGAAATACTCGCGCCAACCGCTCCGATTGGCATCCAGCCAGCTTTCCAGCAGGCTGAGACTGTCGGGGTCCCAATCCACCTCGGCCAGCAGGGCCCGCGTATCTGCTTCGCCCAGATCGATCAGATCGACCCCCTTGAACTGGCCGTCCAGCACCCGGCCCTGCACCGCGCCGGTGTCGTGGTCCAGCGCCATGGCGAAGTAACGGCTTTTGACTTTGGAGGCATTGCCCCCGTCCAGGGTCGCGTCCTCGAAGGAGAACGGTCCCAGCCGCCCGCTACGGATTACCGAAAAAGCCACCGCGCCGACAAATATGGCAATATCGAAGCGCCGCGCCAGCAACAGCAGCACGGCAATCAGCCCGGCAACACCACCGACCGCCCAGCGCAGGCCGAGCATCATCTGGCGGCGCTCAAACCGGCGCAGATATTGATAGGCCGCCAGTGCCCCCAGCAGTCCCGCCGCGCCGATAAAAAAATAGGTCAATGGGGCAACTGCGCCAGAAGCGCCTGCGCCTGGCCGCTGCCCTGCAGCTTCAGCAGGTCTTTGCCGCCGCTGGCATAGGCCGCCACGGCCTTGAGCAGTGCTGCCAGCTCCTGCGGCGCCGACGCGTCGAACCGGGCATAGGCGCCCTTGGTCAGCCGCGCGAATTCACGGAACCCCGCCTCGACCCTAGTGTCTCGCCCCTCCTGGAACACGAACATCGGACACCCCAGCAGGCCGAGCTGTCCGGCCTTGGCGGCCAAATCATCGAAATTTTCTTCGATGGCGTCGCCGACATAGACCACTGCATTGATCCTGCGCTTGGCGTGTTCGCTGCGCGCGTGGGCAAACACCTTGGAAATCTGGGTATTGCCGCCCTGGCAGGCAATGCCGGTCATCAGCTTGGCTAGCGCATTGGCGTCGACCACCCATTTTGATGCCCGGCATTCGCCAAAGCCCCGGAAATACAGCAATTGCACCTGCAACCCGCTATCCTTGGGAATGGCCCGGAACATCTCGGCCTGCAGCGACACCGCCAGATCCCAGGTCGGCTGACGGCTCATCGTGGCGTCCAGCGCGAACAGCAGCCGGCCATCATGGGCCCCCATGGGGCGCGCCATCGCGCCGACCTTCCTGGTGAAGGCGGCGACGTCGGCGCTGACCCTACCCTGCCCGGGCACGCCCGTCTTGTTTCGCACTATAGCGTCTTTTTCTACCATGGCCTCAATATGTGGCCCCGGCCGCCTGCCCGCAAGCCCGGTGACGCCGCGCACGCAGAGGTGACCGGGCTTGCTGACCTATCCAGGGCGTCGATGCAAGGGTTCGCGCGCCTCGCCCTCATCGGGCGTGGGCCCCACCAGACGCGCCGCCAACCGGTTTTTTGCGACCTTTGTGGATCGGGAGTTGACACTGTGTCATCAGACCACCATAAACCGCCCCGACGACACGCTTTGGCGTAGCGTCGTCCTACCCGAGCGACGTTGTAGTGGAGGGGTGGGAGAGTGGTTAAATCCATCAGACTGTAAATCTGACCGCTTAGCGTACACTGGTTCGAATCCAGTCCCCTCCACCAACCGCCCCGCACCATCCATGCACAAAGCCTGCAAGTTGCCGTCAGCGGTCAGCACGCCGCTTGCTGGCATGCTGCAAAAGCGCTAGGCAAATGCCATGAGCTTCAATAAATTTCCGCCCAAGGCGCGCTACAATCCCGATGAGGGCCCGGTCTATCTTTACGGCATGCACACCGTGCGCGCCGCATTGGATAATCCCAACCGCATCAAGAAGGTGCTGCTGGCCACCCCCAACGCGCTGAACCGACTGAAAGAATCAGGCGAAATCGGCAAGGTTCCGGTCAAGGAAACCACGCCCAAAGAGCTCGACAGGCTGCTCGGCGAGGATGCCGTGCATCAGGGCGCCGCGCTGGAGGTTGATCCCGTCAGCCGTTTCGGGCTCGACGACATCCACCCGCTGCAGTTGGTGGTTGTGCTCGATCACATCACCGACCCGCACAATGTCGGCGCGATACTGCGCACCGCCTGCGCCTTCGGCGCCGACGCCGTCATCACCACCGCCCGGCACTCGCCGCGCGAGACCGGCGTGATGGCCAAATCGGCCTCCGGGGCACTGGATCTGGTGCCGATGATCGAGGTGCGAAATCTTGGCGATGCGCTCGAAAAACTCAAGGGCCGCGGCATGTTGGTGCTCGGCTTTGATTCTGAGTCAGAACTTCAGCTCAAGCCACGCACCGATAACCGGCCGATGGCCATCGTGATGGGTGCCGAGGGCAAGGGCCTGCGCCAGCGCACCCGCGAGCTGTGCGACGAAGTGGTCAAGCTGGATATGCCCGGCCCGATCAAATCGCTGAACGTTTCAAATGCCGCCGCCATCGCGCTGTTTGCGGCCACTGCCGGACGCGCCTGATGACGTCATTTGCTCCCTTTGCCATAGCGTTGCGGCTGTCAGGCGTCACCCTGCGGCCACCCGCACAGGAGGGCACGCTGAGTGCCCTGTCGGACGCCGACAAGCAGCAGCTTGAGCTCGATGGCGCCCTCAAGCAATTGACCAGCCGCTTTGAGCCCGAGGACGCCGAGGGCAGCTTTTATGCCCAGGTGGACGTGCCGGTGACCAATCCGGTGCGGGCCCTGCTGGAGCTGGCCGAACAGTCCGGCCCGGCCATTACCGCCATGCTGGACGATCGCCGCATCGGCAAGGCCGTGCTCGATCTGGCCTTTGACTATCCCGAACATGGCGAGGCGATGTCGACCCGCCTGCCAGCCCATGTCGTGGCCGCCATTGCCGGCTGTGGCATTGATATCGAAGTGTCGGTCTACCTGACCGATGTCGAGGATGACGAAGAAGTCTAGAATACGCGGCTGTTGTTGCGAGCGATACAGATTTTCCAAAATCATGCTCGCCCAAAACTCATACCTCAACCATTTCCGGCACTTAGGGTCCATTTTGTTATTTGTGTCGAAATCGGACCTTCCAGACCAAAAGCCATATTGGTAGCCGCTTCGGGTTGGGGGACTGCGTTATTTCACTCAGAACTGCGCGGGGAGTGGTCTCGGCGAAGCAGCGTGCTCGAAGAGTCTTGAGTATGCCGAGCGGTAACCCCAGCGATCACAACTGCGCAGACCATTTATTGCTGTGTTCGGTATCAGGTATTCGCTACCAGCGCCCACGATGGATTTGGGTCTGGAGCTCGGATTGCAGGTAGCGGACGCACGAAATCAGCCAAGACCTGATCTCGCCGCAACTTTCGGGATCGGTCGCATGCATGTCGTGGGGGCCGTCCTGCCCGGTCCACTCCTTCTGGGCCCATCGGGCCGATGTGGCGAGATGAATGCTGGCCCATGCGGGATCGATGCGTTCAAGGCGGGATTGGGAGGGGAACGCTATAGTGCCTAAGAGCTCGTCCTCTGCACCTAATTCCCGAGCGAGCATTGCCAGCTCGTCATCCGAGTCCGCAACGACATCGTCCACCAGTTGGAGCGGAGCGGTACCGAGCGTCTCCAAACCGGAAAGATGCCAGTGCGGGTGAGCGGCGCCTTTACCCTGGAAAACGACCTTCTGGTCCTTGCCGTTTCCGACCACTTCGCCACCCGCCCACTCGGCTCGCAAGACTTGGTATTTGTTGCTTCCGGGGGAACCGGCATAGACAGTAATCGACGACGAGTGAAATTGCCTGCGACTCTTTCCTTGGCCGGACTGCGGGTCTTTCCAACTCTCGTACCAGGCGAGCCAGTAGTTTTGTGGCTGGTCAGAGACCACATCCAGGAACGGTACTAAATGTACACGTTGCCCGTCGTAGCGGATCGTGGTCTCCGCGGCGCCATTGCCCAATCTTAGCTGGACGCGATCCTCGGAGAGGCGCTCGATGTCATAGAACGCTCCATTCTCCGGGAGAATTCGTCTGAAGTCGGCACGAATATTTTGCCAGTGTGCTGCGACGTCACTTTGCCTGCAGATCAGGACGGTCATGCCCGAAAGCCATATAGAGTCCGCGTCAGGAATTCGGCTTGCGCGCGAGGCGAATATGGCAAGCCGCGCCGATGGATGCTTTCGCCGATGGCGATCAGATCGCGAAGAACTTGATCATCGCCATCCGCTTGGTGGGCTCGCGCGATCAGGTCAGGCAGTGGCACCCTCGTCACATAACGCCGACTTAAATTGAACTGACCACCTCCGACGACAGGACAGAACTCGGCCAAAATCTTCTGGAACACATCGGTGTTGAGCATGGCCGTATATGCGTGCAGTACCTGGACGGTGGAGGTCCCTTCAGGCAAGGCGGTCCGCCAACTGGGCGTCCACCCGTACCCTTGTACCACCACGTGATTGCGTTCTATGTCGACCGCGAAGGATCCGGCTTGGCCGAAATACGCCGTGACAATCTTCAGCGCAGGCTCTCGGAGCCAGGATCGATCCTCGCCCAGCTCCCACCACCGCTCCGCTTTTCCCCGGCGCTGCTTCAGCTGGTCCTTGAACGTCAATAGGCGCCGGTAGAATTTTGGACATTCCCGCTCGAGATCAAACTCTGACTCGATCGGCGGTAATCCGGCAGTTCGCGAAAAGAAAATGAAAGTGCCCGGCAGGATTTGCCCCCCACGCAGATTGTCGTTCTCCGCGACCGGCCGAAACCAACGGCGCTCATCCTCGGGCAATTCCGCGAACTCGTCCCGACCGACCATGAAAGCGCTGCGTGGCGCCGGCAATGCGCCCTGACGAACGTTGAAGAGGTCGCCAACCGTGCTCGGGGAAGATCCTGAGAAACGACTGAGCTCCCGCTGCAGAAATCTTGGCCTTGGACGCCAATCAACGCTCGCCTTGAGCTCAGCGATCGAAAGTCGGTCGATCGACCACCGCTCCTGTTCGGCGCCGCCGACTCCCAACCGGTTGGATCGACGGAGGAACCGCAGTGCCTGCGAGGTCGCATCCCGTTTCTCACCCACCCAGAGGCTGTTGTAGACCCCGTCTTTGCCAGCGTCCGCTTTTTTCAGAACAAGCGCTCCGATCTCGACGGTAGCCATCCGGAACAAGCCCACTTCGCCGAACCCCGCGATGAAGGAAACCGTCGCCTTATCGAGAAGGTGATCGCGCCAATCCTTGCCCTGAGTCATGCTGAGGACGCCGGCAGGCAGAAGGCTTGCGACCACACCGCCGCTATTGACCGAGCTCAGAGCACGCTCGACGAATGCCATCGACATGTCAGGTCGTCCCTTGTCGAATTCTCCGAGCACGGACCTCACAGCGTCGCGTTGCTTGTCACTAAGAGATCTCAACGACACGAACGGAGGGTTCATGATCGTTATATCGCTTGCCGGCCATTGCTGGTCGTCCAGTGCGTCGCGTTGGACGATGTCAAACGACACGACCTTCAACTCGGGCCAATCAAGACATGTGGCCGCGAGAAAAAAACGGCTCATGCGTACGGCATTGTGAGAAACGTCAATGCCATGGAGCCGTATCCGTCCCGCATATCGGCGGTCTCGCAAGATACGCAACAGCTCGTGCAGGATCGATGACGATCCGCAGGCTGGATCGAGGATCGTGATCTCGTCACCGAGAGGACCATAAGAATGCAGCGCCTGCTCGGCCAATGCCCTTGCAAGACCTGGCGGCGTATAATGTACGCCATTGGCGGGGCTTCCCTTGAGGGACGCTGCATCGGGCACGCCGAAGATATCGAACCTACCAGTGGACAGCGTTTCGAGGTGAGCTTCCTGAAATACCATTGCGCCCGCATGTCGAAGAAGCAGGCTGGGTATTGTGACGAGCTCCAGCGACCTGGGAAACAATGGCCTGCGGAATCCGTCAAACAGATGGGCGACAAAGTCGGCGCTCAAGCCCGCCAGGTATGCTGGCGTCCTTGCGTCGAGCATGAACCTTTGCGAAAGTTGTTCCGATTTCTCAAAGACGTCGCTGTCGTTGCCCGAGATCATTGCTGACATCAGCAACAGGTAGACAGACAATGCCTGCTCGCCCCGATCTTCGGGAAAATGCGATCGCAGCCGACGGAAGGCGTCGACTGCGTGATCGGTAACAGTCAGTGATACACTCGATTGTTCCTGGACCAGGACCTCATAGAAGCGGTCAAGCTGTTTATCGACGGCGGAGCGACGGAAGGCCACCGGCTCCGTGCGGTCCCAACGATGAACCAGGACCTCGTCGTCGCTGGCACAAACGTGGTGAAGAACGCCGCAGGACCACGCCCAATTTCTAGGCTCTGGATCACGGTCGAGCTTAGGCAAGCCAGTAAAGCCGAAGCTGCCGTTGACACCGTCCAGGAAGACAAAGTGATCTCCCTCGCGATGCGCTTCCTGAGCGAACATCGGGGTGGGTGCCAAGCCCAATTTTGCAGCCCAGTCTACAAGCATCTTCAAGACTCAATGATCGCGGTTGCGTCATTCGTAAACCGGATTGCGCCACAAGTACATAGCCGCGTCAAATGATCGGCCGCCGTCCTCGATAATTGCGGAGCGGAACTTCACCTTCTTCCGTTTCAAAGCCTCGACGACGGCGGCGAGCGACGACGCGTTGATCGCATCCTGGGCCTTGGATTCCCGGATCAAAGCCACGGTCTGGGCCTCGGCTGCTGAGAGGATAGGACTGCCCATCGAATACCGACAAAGTCTTGGCATTACGGCATAACCGGTCCAAGTTATAATCCGCACCCCCGGGTCAGTTCCTGGCGACAATCAACAGCGTGTGCGCGCGGATCTCATCATGGCCTGATGCGGGCAAGCTCCATCAGGGCTGCGGGAAGGCCCGAACATCCGGGTATGCTTCAGGCAAGTTGTAAGAAAATCGACACCATAAAATTACCTACTCGTTCAGCGTTAAAATGCATACACTGGGCGCAGGGGGCACAATGAAGTCGTTCGCACTAGTATTTGGCGTCATACTGTTTGCCGCTTTCCTGCCAGGCAATTGGAGCGTGCGGCTGAACTTTGTAATCGCGCCGACCTTTCAATTTGGGGATCGCAGCTACACCGGCAGTGCCGTCTGGTCACTGGAGGCGAATATCTTCCCGGTGACGCATGCTGGCATCTTTACCAAGACTACTGGTGAAGCCATTCGGCTCCCGATTGAAGGTCGCGCCGTATACATGCTGAAGAGGCGCGAGGCTTATCCTGCAAATACCTATGGTGAGTTCCCTAGACTGTGCGACGGCATCGCCCACAGAGGATATCAAGAGCAGATTTATGCCCTAAAATCTTTGGAGCTGTGTACCGTTGAAGCAAGCGCGGTCAGTAGCATGCCGCCAGCACTTGTCGAATTCCTTGACCCTACCGATCCGAGTTCAATGAGGTTGTTGTCCTATCAAATGGGGCTGAACGCGAACGGACAGTGCCCAAGCGTGTGCCTCCTCGAAATAGCCATATCGAGAACTGAGCTTCCTCTATCCACTGACGTGCTTTCTGAACTTGAATGGGTATCAAGAGCATCGCCCGACAGTGTGGTGACCGAGCTCAGCTTTACCAGCATGGAAAGCCAAGGATCACAAGCATCCCAAAAATTCGTACTACGTCATCAGGATCTTTTCTTTGAGGGGGAATAATTTGTCCATTAGCACGTACGCCTATTTGACAGCACTGACGTATCGCACTGGAATTGACGCCGCAGGCTTGCCCTCAGGTTATACCCGCGTGTCAGGTTTAGAGGCAGGCAACCATAGTTTAGTTTACGAGCAATACACCTCGGGAAACAACATCGTCATAGCGTTCCGCGGAACAGACGAACTCGATGATTTGGTTTCCGGAGCCGGGATTTGGTTCTCGGTGCCTGAACTGGCATTGCAGTTCTACGAGGCGTTCGAAATAGTAAAAGGTATCGTGACGGCAAACCCCAGTATGAATGTAATTTTAACTGGCCACTCACTAGGGGGCGGCATTGCAGGAGCAATAGGAGCAATTATTGGCCTAGAGAGTTATGGATTTAACGCTCTAGAATACGAAGATTTTGTTGCAACAATCTATGATCAATGCACTGCCGCATACAACGCCCTGCCACAAACACCAATTAATGCACTACAATACAATTTTTATGCTCTATCACTTCTTTACGACAATAATCTACCCAACCCGCCAGACTTCAACCTTTCCATTTCCCACCACCTCCAAGGCGACGCTTTAGATTTAGTTGGGGCATCTCCAGCTAACTCACTAGAAGTCAGCTCTCCCTCACAGCTTTTCCCGGTTGACGCGCACGATTCGTATGTACTCGCGTTCTCCTTGAAGATCAGCGAGACCTTCGCCTACCAAGCAGCTTGGGAAGCAGGCGGGGAATTTGTTATTCACAGCCTGTTCGACGGTCTGCTAGCAGAGCAGTTAGGCTTTGCAACGGAGTTGGACTTGAGACGAGCACTTGTTCACGGAGCTCATTCCGACGCAGTCGTGCACAGCGATACAGTCCCGGCGCTCTTTGATGATCTTCAGAACGTGATTGATTGGCAAGCCGGTCTTTCTGACTCAATGGCGACCTGGTTAGGCAAAATAGCTGTGCGTTTTGCCGGCGCTCTGTCTCAAGATCTCTTCTATGTGAATGGCGGAGGGGGCGCTCTCGCAATCGACGCAAACGGCACCCTACGCGTCGATCTCTCCGATGCCACATGGTCCATGTTTGAGCCCGAAGAATTCTCTGAAATACGAGGCCAGATAAACAGCGAATGGATGTCGCCATCTGGGCACCTGTACCCAACATTTGCACACGAAGACCTATTTGGACATCATAACATCTGGACCGACCAATTGGTGTTTGCGCAGCCGAATTCTGGGGGTACCACGGACCTATCGCTGCTCCCTGTAAACGAAAATGGGTACATATTTTACGTGGCGCATGGCAATGATGAACACATCATCGGCTCTGATGCAGGAGAGACAATCTCGTTAGGTGGAAACAGTCCGTTAGTCGTCTCAGGCTCCACTGTGACCACAAGCGCCAATAGCTACCAACTGGTATTTGGCAGTCACCATTCGGACGTATTCAACGTATTGGGAAGTGCGACGATTTTTGCAGGTGCCGGTCATGACGAAATTAATAGTCAGGGCGCGCAGGGCGGTGTGTACAACGGCGCAGAAGGCCACGACATTCTCAATGTAGGCAACCACGGAATTTGGCTAGGCGGAGCAGACGGCGACACATTTAATATAAGCCAATCCACCACTGGAACTAGGATACTTCATGGCGGGTCGGGAAGCGATATATTCAACTTCTCGGTCAACGCAGATGAAACCATTCATATTGTTTTTTTAAGGATCGATGGCCTCAATGACCTAGAGATGCTGGGCGGAGGGCCTATTTTTGAAATGCTGCCAAATTTGTACGCCTCGGCCGCTCCGTATTCGTTCGGTGGTAGTCTAATAATTATAAATCCGGAATCGGATGATATTATCTCTTTGAATGGCAAAGATGTGTCTGGAGTAAACTACGTTGCAGGGCAGCGATACCTTTTTCCCGAACAAGGGTGGGTCGATACATTTGAATTGGATGGTGGTGACTTCGAATACCATTTTCAGGACGCCCCTGACTCTTTGCATGTCGCTAGTTTTGAGGTTGAAGACGCGTTAGGAGGGGGACTTTATTTCAATGGATTCCAAAATGGTGACGCTGGGATACAAATGGAGAATGGCGTTAGCAGTGTGGATTATGAGGGCAACCAAGGGAGCGAGATAATCAATCCCGATTGGTTCAACGTTTCACCTTTAGTGCTTAGTCACCCAAGCGACTGGGAATACGCCTAGTACCTTCTACCATCATCGCCCAGGTTGAGATGCGCGAGTACGCCAAGTCCTGCCTCCTGTGGCGTAGTGTCCGCTCCTGACAAGCATGTTGGAGCTTCTACGGCTCTTTGTGGACTTTCAGGGCGACCAGCCTGATCGGCCTGCTCGATACGCGCGAGGAAATGATTGCGGCCATCAAAGCAGCGATCACCAATGAGAAGGCCTTTCTATTGTCGTTCAAGGCCGGCAAGCCTAACTGGGACTTACTTGGCCTCAGAGGTGTCGAACACGTGCCAGCTGTGCGATAAAAGCAGATTTACCTCGACCACCTTAATCCAGAACGCCGATTGCGACTTGTTGAAAATCTGGCGCATATCTTGGATGACAGATAAAGGTAAGAATTTACTTAGAAAACTCAAGTTAGATCGCTGCCAAAGTCGTAAAGTTGTTGTGAATTTCTTCAATCAGTGCTTTCTTGGCCTTGTAATCTGCATGGGAGGGGACAATGCAGGATGGTGAAACGATCGAAAGCGTCGGCACAACGCGGAAATTGACCGCGATCCGAGATTTCCCCGACATACGCGACCGCTTCTTTGAGCCCCCTCTTATCGAGCTGGCGGCCGACCTCGCAGCGCCACCGGAACTGGTAATATTGGACCAGGGGGCGGAAGGCGCCTGCACAGGCTTCGCCACTGCAGCTGCCCTCAACCTGCTCCGCCAACGCCAGGGCGCCCTGCTCGCGCCCGAGGGCGCGAGTCCCCGCATGATCTACGAAATGGCCAAGCTCCACGATGAGTGGGAAGGCCAAGGATACGAAGGCTCAAGTGTCCGCGGGGCGATCAAGGGCTTCTTCCACAATGGCGTTTGCCGTGAGCAAGACGCCCCATACCTGCCTGGCGATAGCAACTGGGTCCTGTCCGTAGCGCAGGCCAAGCAGGCCCGCCAGATCATCCTGGGGTCGTATTATCGGCTCCGCCCCGTTCTGGTGGACTATCACGCGGCCCTCCAGCAGGCCGGTGCCATTGTCGTCTCCGCAAATATTCACAGCGGCTGGGCAAATCCCAAACGTGGGCATATCCGGCCCTCCACCCGCACACAGGGCGGCCATGCCTTCACGATCGTCGGCTATGATGCGGAAGGGTTCATCATCCAAAACTCATGGGGGCACGCCTGGGGCGGCTTTCTCGAGCAAGCGGGCCTGGCGCACTGGAGCTATCACGACTGGGCCGAGACGGTCGTTGATGCGTGGGTCATGCGTCTGGCCGTTCCAACACCGAATGCCTTTGAGCTGACCCATCGGGTTGCCCGACCTGCCGGAATGGAGTTGCCGCAGGACAAGAAGCACACACCGCGGCGTCAGGATGTCATTGGCCACATCATTCACATCGATGACGGCCATCTAGTGGAAACCGGGCAATACGGCACCCCCATGGCTAGCCTCGAAGAAACAGCCAAACTGCTGCGTCAAGGTGCCGAAGGTGATGAGCGCAAGTACGATCACATCTTGTTTTATGCCCATGGCGGCGTCACTGACGCCAATGCCGCCGCACGAAAGACTGCCGCCATGCGCGATGGCTTCAAGCGCAACGGCATCTATCCAATACACTTTATCTGGGAGACCGGCCTCATCGAGGAGGTCACCGACATTCTGTTCCGCAAGGCCGAAACCCGCGGAGGAAGGATCACCGGCTTCGAAGAGGCGATGGATTTCCTCATCGAGAAACTCTCCGCAGGCATCGGACGTGCACTCTGGCGGGAAATGAAAGCCGACGCACACAGGTCTTTTGCCAGCGGGGCCCAAAGTGCCGCTGCGGTCCGGTCCATCTTGTCCGTCAATGAGGGACTTGCCCGACCACTCAAAATTCATCTGGTGGGTCATAGCGCGGGGTCCAACTTCGTTGGCGAGTTTATTGCTGCCTGGCAAAAGCTAGCCCCTGCATCGAGCAGCATCGACAACTGCTTCGTGCTTGGTGCGGCCTGCACGGTCGCTCAGTATGAGGCACATTTCCGACCGTCACTCGATGGCAGCGACCTCAAGCATTTGACGGTCTACAATCTCTCCGAGGAGCGGGAATGCGCGGATACCGTGGGGCCTTACAGTAAGTCCCTGCTTTACCTTGTGTCCCACGCATTCGAAGAGGCCGCCACCACGCCGTTGCTCGGCATGGAAATCCACGCGACCAAGATCCCGAAGCACAAGCACCAGGACATCCTGCACACATCCGGCAAGGACACACGACGAACCGATGCCAAGAGTCATGGTGGTTACGGCAGTGACCTGACCACGCTCAACGACATCCTGAAGGTCGTCTGCGGAGACAAGTACCGGCCGTCCTTGGCATTTCGCGCAGAGGAACTCGCGTCAGCATAGGCGAACATGGCCCTGATTGCGCAGAGACTCAAGGAGCTCATTGCGGGCCAAGGTCCTGCGTCCTCGCCCAAAAGGCCACTCCGCTGCCACCATACTGAAACGGCAGTGGACCAAGAGCGGCGTGAAATTCGCCAATTGCATCAACATCCGAGCGGGGCAGGTTCAGGTTCGTTAGTGCGAAGCAATTGGCTTCATAGTCGCTCCGCGTCGGTATCGCGAGATGCCCACACTCATGGGCGGATGTGAAACGCCGCATGTACCCGGGAAGACCGAAATATGTTGGCCCATACACGATGACCGGCGTACCATCAGGAAGGTAAGTGGCATGCGCCCAATGCTGAGAGAACCCCTGGGTTTCAACCACCGGTACGATAAAACCCAAATACGCATGTGGGGCGCGGCAAGATACGGAGTCGGGAATACTGCCGAATGATTGAGCGAGCACCGGCGTTCCGGACAAAAATACCCCGAGGACG
>NZ_JAUYGL010000015.1 GCF_030689745.1 Devosia sp. | reverse complement strand
ACGGTGGTCTTGCCGGCGCCATTGGGGCCGATGATGACGCGGATCTCGTTCTCGTCGACATAGAAGGACAGGTCGTTGACCGCCTTGAAGCCATCAAAGGAGACCGTCAGCCCCTCCACTGCGAGCAGGAAGTCCCGGGATGCGGTTTCGGTATCGAATGTCATGGCGGTCTCCTATTCCGCAGCGGCTTCGGACGCGGCAGGCGTCACGGCTGGCAGGGGGCGCAGGCGGTTGAAAAGGCGCGGCAATAACGGCTCGACATGGCTCTTCCAGATGCCGGCCAGACCATTGGGGAACGCCATGACCACGGCGATGAACAGCCCGCCCATGGCAAACAGCCAGAGTTCGGGAAAGCTCTCTGAGAATGCGGTCTTGGCGTAGCTGACCAGCAGGGCCCCATAGGCCGCGCCGAAGATCGACTGCCGGCCACCGACTGCGCAGAAGATCACCATTTCGATCGAGGGCACGATGCCCACGAAGGACGGGGACATAAAGCCGACCTGAAGGGCGAACATGGCGCCGCCGATGGCCGAGAAGGCCGCGGCCAGGCAGAAGACGAAGATCTTGAAGTTGGCCACGTCATAGCCCGAGAATCGCACGCGATCCTCCTTGTCGCGCATGGCGATGAGGATGCGTCCCAGCTTGGAGCGCTTGACCAGCACCGCCACGAGAATGACGCCGAGCAGCAGCGCCGCATTGACGAAGTATAGGACCAGCTTGGCGCTGTCGGTGCGGATATCCCAGCCCAGCAGGGTGCGCAGGTCGGTCATGCCGTTGATGCCGCCGGTATAGCCCTGCTGCCCGACGATCAGGATGGTGAGGATGGCGGCGACCGCCTGGGTGATGATGGCGAAATAGACGCCGCCCACCCGGCGTTTGAACATGGCCGCGCCGATGAGGTAGGCGAAGGCCGTCGGCACCAGCAGGATGGCGATCAGCGCCAGCGGGAAGGAGTTGAACGGCATCCACCACCAGGGCAGTTCGGTGACCTGGTTCCAGTCCATGAAGTCGGGAATGCCGGGGGTGGACTGGATGGCGGTGTTTTCGGGCGAGGAAGCCTCAAGCTTCAAAAACATCGCCATGCAATAGCCGCCCAGCCCGAAGAAGATGCCCTGGCCCAGGCTCAAAATGCCGCCATAACCCCAGCAGAGGACCAGTCCCACCGCCACGAAGGCATAGGTGAGATATTTGCCCACGAGGTTGAGGCGGAAGATGTCGAGTGCCAGCGGGAATACGGCGAGGATCAGGACGGCCAGGACCGCGAAAGCGATGGCGTCGTGCCGGGGGAAGCGGGTGATCGATGCTGCAGGCATGGCTGCGTTCCTTTCAGCGACGGATCTTGAGGGTGAACAGGCCCTGCGGGCGCAGCATCAGGATGCCGACCACGGTGAGGAGGGTAAGGACCTTGGCCATGGAGCCCGAGAGGAAGAACTCCATCGTCGACTGGGCCTGGCTGATGGCAAAGGCCGAGGCGATGGTGCCGATCAGGCTCCCGGCGCCGCCAAACACCACGACGAGGAACGTGTCCACGATATAGAGCTGGCCGGCCGTCGGCCCAGTCGAGCCGATCATGGTGAAAGCCGAGCCGGCGATGCCGGCAATGCCGCAGCCGAGCCCGAAGGTCATGCGGTCGACGCGCTTGGTGTCGATGCCGACGGCGCCGGCCATGACGCGGTTCTGCGTCACCGCCCGCACCTGCTTGCCCCAGCGCGACTTGTACATCAGCAGGGCCACGGCGACGGCGATGATTGTGGTCAGCGCCATGACAAACAGCCCGTTGATCGGCACTTCGATGATGTCGGTCAACGGCAGCGAGCCCATCATCCAGTCGGGCAGGCTCACGCCCACTTCGCGCGCTCCGAATACCGAGCGATAGGTTTGTTGCAGGATGAGGCTCAGGCCCCAGGTGGCGAGCAAGGTATCGAGCGGGCGGCGATAAAGGTGCCGGATCATCGCCCATTCGACGAACACGCCCAGGGTAAAACTGGCGCAGAAGGCCAGCGCCATGGCGAAGAAAAAGTAGATAGGAAACAAGGCGGGCGCGAAGCTGGTGACGAAGAGGCTGACGCCCCAGGTGACATAGGCGCCCAGGATCATGAACTCGCCATGGGCCATGTTGATGACGCCCATCTGGCCGAAGATGATGGCGAGGCCGAGCGCCATCAGCACGAACACTGAAAACAAGATCAGCCCGGCGAAGCCCTGCATCGCCAGGATCGAAAAGAACTGATCGTAGGTATAATCACCGATCATCGGAGCCTCGCATCGGGTGGAGGAATGGAGGCGGCTTCACAAGGAAGCCGCCAGTTTGGGTCGGAGAACTCGGAGCTTATTGGTAACCTTCCGGGAACGGATCGGGCTCCATCAGGTCGGCGGTCTCGTAGACCACGTCATACTGGCCATCGAGACGAGCATGGCCGATGCGCAGCTTGCTCCACAGGTGATGGTTCTCGTGGACCTTGACGTAGCCCTCGGGGGCGGTTGTCAGTTCGATATCAGGCGAGGCTTCGCGCACCTTGTCGACGTCGAAGCTACCTGCCTTTTCCACCGCGGCCTTCCACAGCCAGGGCCCCAGATAGGCTGCCTGCGTCACGTCGCCGATGACAATGCCGTCGCCCCAGCGGGCTTTGAAGGCCTCGACGAAGGCCTTGTTGTTGTCGTTTTCGAGTGACTGGAAGTACTTCATGGCCGCATAGGCGCCCACGATGTTCTCGCCGCCAATGCCCAGGACCTCGTCTTCCGTGACCGAAATGGTCAGCAGAAGCGGCGCTTCCTTGGTCAAGTCGATACCTGCAGCATTGAGCTGCTTGTAGAAGGCCACGTTGGAGCCGCCCACGACGATGGCATAGATCACGTCCGGCTTGGTCAGCTTGATCTTGTTGATGACCGAATTGAACTGGGTGTGTTCGAGCGGGTAATATTCCTCGCCGACAACCTTGAGCCCCTTCATCTCGATATGCTTGCGGGCAATCTTGTTGGAGGTGCGCGGCCAGATATAGTCCGAACCGAGCAGGTAGAAGCTCTTGGCCCCTTTCGTGTCGACTACCCAGTCGATGCCGGCAAGGATCTGCTGGGTCGCTTCCTGGCCTGTATAGATGACGTTGGGACTCTCCTCGAGGCCTTCATAGAAGGTCGGGTAGTAGAGCATGCCGTTGTACTGCTCGAACACCGGCAGTACCGCCTTGCGCGAGGCCGAGGTCCAGCACCCCATAACCGAGGCGACCTTGTCCTGCACCAGCAGCTTCTTGGCCTTCTCGGCAAAGGTCGGCCAGTCGGAGGCGCCATCTTCCTGGATATACTTGATCTGCCGGCCGAGCACGCCTCCCAGGGCGTTGATCTGCTCGATGGCGAGGATTTCCGCCTGCACCGACCCGGTTTCCGAAATCGCCATCGTGCCGGTGACCGAATGCAGGATGCCGACGGTCACTTCGGTGTCTGTGATGGCCAGGCCGGTGGTGTTGACCGCGGCGGTAGAGGTGTCCTGGGCGAAAACTCGGCTGCTGCCGAGCATGCCGAGCGCCGGAATTGTCGCCATCGCCGCAAGTAATTTGCGGCGGTTGAGAGTGTAGGGGCCTTTGGCCGGAATATCGTCAGTCATGGATTTGCCCTGTCCTTGCTTTGCCTCGGCTGCAGCGGAACCGCGTGCAACTGGTTACGGATTAGGCATTTTAAGAACTTGCCTCTCAACGGGGCATTTGACGTATTCAGGTCAGGGATTTTGCTGCATAGATTGCGGTAGGTAACGATACCGATGGCGATGCCTGACGCATTGGGAGTGTCAATGACCGCGCAATCAAAGGTGACCCGGGTGCGCCGCACCTACAATAAATGGGTTGCCAACCAGACGCTGGAAGACTTCGCCCTCCGCTTCACTGCCCAGAAGGTCCGTCGCTGGACGCCCGCCCGCATTGCCAATACCGCTATCGGCGCCGCCTCATTTCTGGCGCTGGAAGCCATTGGCGGCGCCCTGACCCTGAGCTACGGCTTTACCGTCACCGCCTGGGCCGTGCTCTCCACCTGCATCATCATCTTTTGCATGGGCATACCCATCGCCTACAATGCCGCCAAATATGGCGTCGATATCGATCTGCTCAGCCGCGGCGCCGGCTTCGGCTATCTGGGCTCCACCATCACTTCGCTGGTCTATGCCAGCTTCACCTTCATCTTCTTTGCCATCGAGGCCGCCATTATGGCGACGGCACTCGAACTCTGTTTCGGACTGCCGATCTCCATCGGCTATCTCGTCAGCACACTGATCGTCATTCCGCTGGTGACCTATGGGATCACTCTGATCAACCGGTTCCAGACCTGGACCCAGCCCTTCTGGATCGTGCTGCAGCTTGTGCCTTTCGTCTTTATCGGCAGCCAGAGCCTGCCGGCGGTGCGGGACTGGTCGGGGTATACCGGCCTCACGGGTCCGGTGGATGGCAGCTTTGACCTCGCTTTGTTCGGTGCGGCCTCCGCAGTGATGTTTTCTCTGATCGCACAGATCGGCGAACAGGTGGACTACCTGCGCTTCCTGCCGCGCGCCACGCACAGGAACCGGCTGGCCTGGTGGGCGGCACTGATCGGGGCGGGCCCCGGCTGGATCGTCATCGGTGGGCTCAAGGTCATGGCTGGCTCATTCCTGGCCTATTATGCCTTTCGCCATGGCGTCGATTTTGCCAAGGCGTCCGAGCCGACGCAGATGTATCTGGTGGTCTTCGGCCAGATGTTGACCAGCCCCGAACTGGCACTGGCCGTCACCGGCATTTTCGTCATTGTCTGCCAGCTCAAGATCAACGTCACCAACACCTATGCCGGCTCGATTGCCTGGTCGAACTTCTTCTCGCGACTTACCCACAGCCATCCGGGGCGCGTGGTCTGGGTCGTGTTCAACGTGCTGATTGGCCTGATCCTGATGGAGTTCGGCATCTACAAGGCGCTCGAGCAGATCCTCGCGCTCTATTCGATCCTGGCCATCGCCTGGCTCGCCGCCATCGTCGCCGACCTCACCATCTGCAAGCCGCTTGGCCTGGCGCCGCGCCACATCGAGTTCAAGCGCGCCCATCTCTACGACATCAACCCGGTCGGCTTCGGCTCCATGCTGATCGCCGCGTCGCTGTCGCTGCTGTCGTATCTTGGCCTGTTCGGGCCGATTGCCGAGGCCCTTTTTTCCTATGTCGCGCTGGTGACCGCCTTTGTCTGCGTGCCGCTGATCGCCATCGCCACACGGGGCCGCTACTATATCGCACGGACGTCGACGCTGCTCCAGGATGGGGCGGAAACCATCCGCTGCTCAGTTTGCGAACACAGTTTTGAGCCCGAGGACATGGCGGGCTGCCCGGTCTATGGTGGCCCGATCTGCTCACTCTGCTGCTCGCTCGATGCACGGTGCGGGGATCGCTGCAAGGACAATGCGCGTGTCGCCCAGCAACTGTCCGGCTTTGCCCGCCGCGTTTTCCCCCGCGCCATAGCCGATGCGCTCGACACCAGGCTGGGCCACTATCTGGGCCTGATGCTGGTGATCGGCGGGCTGATGGCCGCCATTCTGTTTGTCTTCAACTACCAGGCGGCCCTGGATGGCCACCTGCAGGGTGAGGCGATGGGAATTATGCTGGGCAAGCTCTTCGTGGTGTTCTTCATTATTGCCGGCATTGTTGTCTGGCTCTTCGTGCTCAACCAGGAGAGCCGCGTCTTCGCCGAAGACGAAGCGCATCGCCACACCACGCTTCTGCTCGAGGAGATCGAGGCCCATAGCGAAACCGACCGCAAGCTACAGCAGGCCAAGGAGGCCGCTGAGTCCGCCAATCTGGCCAAATCACGCTACGTTACCGGCCTCAGCCATGAGCTGCGCTCGCCGCTGAACTCTATTCTCGGCTATGCCCAGTTGCTGGAGCGGCAGCGCGAGGACAATCCTATAGTCGGCCGCGCCGCGCGCACCATCCTGCGCTCGGGGGAACACCTGTCCGGGCTGATCGAGGGGCTGCTCGACATTTCCAAGATCGAGGCGGGTAAGCTCCACCTTTACCGCGACAAGACCGCGCTGCCCGCAAACGTGGCGCAGATGGTGGAAATGTTCTCGCTGCAGGCCCGTGAAAGGGGCATCGACTTCGTGTTCGACCAGGCCAGCCCCATCCCCGAATATGTCTTCACCGACGAAAAGCGTCTGCGCCAGATCCTCATCAACCTGCTCTCCAACGCCATCAAATTCACCGAGGCCGGCACGGTGACGTTGCGGCTGACATATCGCAGCCAGATCGCTACCTTCGAGGTCATCGATACCGGCACCGGCATTGCCCCCGACGATCTCGAACGCATCTTCCTGCCGTTCCAGCGCGGCGCCCGCCCGCCCGGCGTCGAGCCGCAACCCGGGACGGGGCTGGGGCTCACCATCACCAGGCTGCTGGTCGAGATCATGGGTGGCGAGCTGATCGTGCAGAGCACCCCAGGTGAAGGAACGCGCTTCACCGTGCGGCTGCTGCTGTCCTCGACCTGGCTGCCGGACCAGCCCAAGCACGAGACTTCGCGTATCACGGGCTATTACGGCCGCCGGCAGATGATCCTGGTTGCCGACGACGATCCGACGCAGCGTGAACTGCTGTCGGATCTGCTGGGCGGCCTCGGTTTTGATGTCGTGGCGGTGGCAGACGGCATGGAATGCCTGCGCACGGCACACGTGCAGCGGCCTGACCTGCTGATCCTCGACATCGCCATGCCACGCCGCAATGGTTGGCAGGTGGCGCGCAAGGTGCGGGGCGACGTCACCGACCGGCTGCCCATCATCATGATCTCGGCAGATGCCGGTACCGAGCGGCTGCGGCCCGATTACCAGGTGCTGCATGACGGTTTTCTTATCAAGCCGTTCAACATCGACGACCTCGTCCAACAGATCGGCTCGGTACTGGGCCTGCAATGGATCGAGGACGAGGAAGAGTGGCCCAGAAAAGCCGCCAGCGAGGTGTCGCCATGACGCCCACAGCCGACGCGCCAAACGTGCTGATCGTCGATGATCACAGCGACACGCTGGACATGCTGAGCGACGCACTGGGAGCCGAGGGCATGTTGACCACTCCCGTCTCCGATGGCCGGGCGGCCCTCTCCATCATTGCCCGGAGCCAACCCGACATTGTCCTGCTCGATGCCCTGATGCCCGATATGGATGGCTTTGAGGTGTGCCAGGTGCTCAAGACCGAAATGGGCCTATCCGACCTGCCCGTCATGTTCATGACGGGCCGCAATGACAGTGAGCATGTGGTGCGCGCCTTGGCCTGTGGCGGGGTCGATTTCATCGCCAAGCCGATCGTGCTGAGCGAATTGTTTGCCCGCATGCGCGTGCACCTGACCAATGCCCGCAAGACCCGCTCGGCGCGCGAAGCGCTCGATTCCATCGGCCGTCGTATCGTTGCAGTGGACAAGGCAGGCAATGTGCTCTGGGCCACGCCCCAGGCTCAGGACCTGCTAATGCGCATCGGTCTGCGGGCCGAGGAGGGTTCGGCCCTGCCCTGGGAGGTCAAGGTCTGGCTGGAAAGCGCTCCGTCGCAGGACGCTCCGGCCTATGTCTACAGGCGCTTCGAGCGCGAGGTGGAATTACGCACCATGGAACGGCGCGCCGACGGCGTGGCGCTGATCCGCCTGATCGACCGCGAGGCGGGCACGCAGGAAGAGCGCCTGGCCCAGGCGTTCAACATCAGCCCGCGCGAGGCTGAGGTGCTGCTATGGTTGACGCACGGAAAGTCCAACAAGGAAATCGCCGAAATCCTCCAGCTCTCGCCTCGAACCGTGAATAAGCACCTCGAACAGATATTTGAAAAACTCGGCATCGAAAACAGAACCGCGGCAGCGACAATGTCGGTACGCGTGTTGTGGGACTAGGAACCGTCGTCAGGCGCATCATTCTACTGGTTTGTCATTGACTGACAGCACCGCAAGTGTCCGCTTCCAAGACGAGGCACCAGCACGGAAACGGGCCGAGAATGGATCGGCGGGTGCGCGGCCACCAAACTAGTGCGTTAGGCAGCTTGACGAAGCTCGCGTGCACACCGACCTTAGGGGGGAGTCTTCTTCCAACCCGTTGCACCCAACATGTCCAGCACTGCCAAGCCCGTTATCGGGGTCATCTCCTGCACCCGCCCTGTCGAGGGCGAGGACGCCTATATCGTCAAGACCCGCTATGTGAATGCAGTGGCCCGCTACGCCAATGCGGTGCCCCTGATTTGCCCCTCCATCGCGACCGAGGGCGACGCGGCTGCGATGGTGGCGCGCCTTGATGCCATTCTGCTGACGGGAAGCAATTCCAACATGGAGCCGCACCATTATGGCGCCG
This sequence comes from Devosia sp., assembly GCF_030689745.1. Taxonomy (GTDB): domain Bacteria; phylum Pseudomonadota; class Alphaproteobacteria; order Rhizobiales; family Devosiaceae; genus Devosia; species Devosia alba. The sequence continues at coordinate 193 of NZ_JAUYGL010000015.1, read as the reverse complement.
AGGCAGGACGGACGCCGTTTGACCCGGGCCGTGATTCCATGTCGGCGCTGCTCATCAAGGCAGCCGTGGCGGCCGGCAAGCCGGTGTTCGGGATCTGCCGCGGGCTGCAGGAGATCAATGTTGCGCTTGGCGGCACACTGGTGGACCAGCGCGATGCCACCGACCAGCCCAGCTTGCAGCACCATGCGCCGGA
>NZ_JAUYGL010000014.1 GCF_030689745.1 Devosia sp. | reverse complement strand
ATGATCCCTGAAATCCTGGGCAAGGTTGGGCAGATCGACATCCTCTACTGCAATGCGGGAACCTATATCGGCGGCGACATCACCGAGACCACGCCCGAGGCCATCGACAATATGCTCAACCTCAACGTCAACGCGGTCATGAAGAATGTTCATGCCGTTGTGCCGCATATGAGCGCGCGCAAGACGGGCGATATCGTCGTAACCTGCTCCATTGCCGGTCACTTCCCGACCTATTGGGAGCCCGTCTATTCGGGGTCCAAATGGGCCATAACCAGCTTTGTGCAGGGAATGCGGCGCCAGATGATTCCGCATGGCGTGCGCGTATCGCAGGTCTCGCCAGGCCCGGTCATCTCGGCGCTGCTGGCCGATTGGCCAGAGGAAAACCTGCGCAAGGCCAAGGAAAGCGGCAGCCTGATCGACCCTGAAGAGGTTGCCGACGCCGTCGTCTACATGCTGACGCGTAAGCGGACGGTAACGATCCGCGACATGATCGTGCTGCCGACCAATTTCGATCGCGTCTGACACGATCTTCACAACACGGAGAGTGACCTTGGCCCAGTATCTGATCGGCGTTGATGTTGGCACCGGCTCGGCCCGAGCCGGCGTCTTCGATGCTGCCGGTCGGATGCTGGCCACAGCCAAGCGCGCCGTGATCATGCACCGCCAGGATGGCGGCATCTCCGAGCAGTCGAGTGCGCAAATCTGGGATGCCGTCTGTACCAGCGTGCGTGAATGCGTCGTCGCCGCGAAGATTGACCCTGTCGATGTTGTCGGCATCGGGTTTGACGCGACCTGTTCGCTGGTGGTGATTGGCCCCCAAGGAGCAGGTCTTCCTGTGGGCGATCCATCTCATCCTGACCGCAATGTAATCGTTTGGATGGATCATCGTGCACTTGAGCAGGCGGAACGCATCAACGAGCAGGGCCACGATGTCCTAAAATATGTCGGCGGTCGCATTTCCCCTGAAATGGAAACGCCAAAGCTTCTATGGCTGCGCGAACATCGGCCAGACGTCTATGCACGAGCCGAGCATTTCTTTGACCTCACCGATTTTTTGACCTGGAAGGCCAGCGGCGCGCTGGATCGTTCGGCCTGCACGGTGACCTGTAAATGGACCTATCTCGCCCATGAACAGCGCTGGGATCCCAGCTACTTCCGCCAGATCGGTCTGGGTGATCTGGCAGATGACGGTTTTGCCCGAATTGGACAGAGTGTCGTTCACCCGGGATCGTCTCTGGCCCAGGGACTGACCAGCCAAGCCGCGGCGGCCTTTGGTCTGCGTCCCCACACATCCGTCGCTGCGGGATTGATCGATGCCCATGCCGGTGGCGTCGGCACTGTGGCGGCAGGCGGCAACGCTACCCGGGCGCTGGGCTATGTGTTCGGTACCTCGTCCTGCACAATGACCACGACGCGCGAGCCGGCCTTCGTGCCTGGTGTCTGGGGGCCCTATTATTCCGCTATGATCCCGGGCGCCTGGCTGAATGAAGGAGGCCAATCTGCGGCCGGCGCTGCTATCGACCAGTTGGTCCAGTTGCATTCGGCCACCACCCAGGCCCAAGGGTTGGCGGCGGCCGCGGGCAAATCCTTGCCACAATGGCTTGCCGATCGGGCACTGGAGCTGGCCGGTGGCGCCAGCGCGTCCGTCGCTCTGCTCCATGACCTGCATGTCGTTCCAGAATTCATGGGCAATCGCGCGCCCTTCGCCGATCCGCATGCGCGCGCTGTCATCATGGGGCAAGGCATGGAAACGGGAGAGGATTCTCTGGTTGCGCTCTATGTCGCCGGGATTTGCAGCCTCGGCTATGGACTGCGCCAGATCATCGAGACGCAGGCCGATCACGGTGCGCCCGTCCAGACCATTAGTGTCAGCGGTGGCGCCGGCGCGCATCCGCTGACGCGACAGATTCTGGCAGACGCCACGGGCCTGCCGATAGACGTGACCGAATGCGAAGAGCCGGTACTGCTTGGTTCGGCAATGCTTGGCGCCGTCGCGTCCGGAGTATTTCCGACGCTACAAGCGGCAATGGCGGCAATGTCCCGCATTGCGATCACCTGCACGCCCGATCCCAAATCACGCGCCCTTCAGGACGCGCGCTATGCGGCGTTCCTGCTGTTGCAGAAAACGGCGCGCGACATCCGCCAAACGATGACGACACATCTGAACTGACGTCCCCACCATTTCATCCCAGCGAGACATCATGCAATTTTCCGGCAAGACCATCATCATCACCGGCGCTGGCAAGGGCATCGGCCGCGCCACGGCGCAGTTGCTTGCCGCGCGGGGCGCCGACATTATCGCCATGAGCCGTACGCAATCGGACCTCGACAGCCTGCGCGCTGAGATCGGCGGCCGCTCCATAAGGGTCGACCTGGCCGATGTCGCTGCGACCCGCGCGGCAATGGTCGAGGCCGGCACCAGCGATTTCCTTGTCAACAGCGCCGGCGTCAACGTCCTCGAAAGTGTCACGGGGATGACGGAAGCCGGGTACGAGGCAGTGCTCGGTATCAACCTGCGCGCTGCCCTGATAACCAGCCAGGAATTTGCCCGGGCACGCATCGCCGCCGGCGGCGGCGGCGCCATCGTCAACATCACCTCGATTGCCGGTCACCGCGGCTTCCAGGATCATCTCTGCTACGCCGCGTCCAAGGCAGGGCTGGAGGGCGCCAGTCGCGTTCTGGCCAAGGAACTCGGGCCCCATGGCATTCGTGTCAACTGCGTCGCGCCGACCATAACCTTGACGGAACTGGCCGCCGAAGCCTGGAGCGACCCGGCAAAGAGCGCGCCGATGATGGTGCGCCATCCGCTGAACCGTTTCGCAATAGCCCAAGAAGTGGCGCAAAGCATCGCGCTGCTGCTGTCCGATGACGGCCGTATGATCACGGGAACTGTCCTGCCGGTTGACGGTGGTTTCCTCGCGGTCTGATTAGACCACCTTTCCCCTGGCGATCCTGTTACGCCTCTCTGTGGAGTTCGACCATGACCAAAGTGCGCGCCCTCGTTCTTGAACGCCAGCACGAGCTGGCCCTGCGCGACATCGACCTGCCGCTCGATGTCGGGCCAGGCATGGTCGGGATCTCCATTCATACGGTGGGCGTGTGCGGTTCGGACGTGCATTACTATACCCATGGCAAGATCGGTCCCTTTGTGGTGGAGGCGCCCATGGTGCTGGGGCATGAGGCGGCCGGCACGATCAGTGCCGTCGGCGCCGGCGTCACCCATCTCATGGTCGGTGACCGGGTCTGCATGGAGCCGGGCATTCCCGATGCCAATTCGCGGGCCAGCCGGCTGGGCATGTACAATGTCGATCCGGCCGTCAGCTTCTGGGCGACGCCGCCGGTGCATGGCGTGCTGACTGCCGAGGTGGTGCATCCGGCCAATTATACCTTCAAGCTGCCCGACCATGTCAGCTTTGCCGAGGGCGCCATGGTGGAGCCGTTTGCGGTGGGGATGCAGGCTGCCAGCAAGGCGCGGATCGCGCCGGGCGATACGGCCGTTGTGCTGGGGGCGGGGCCGATCGGCACCATGGTTGCCCTGGCGGCGCTTGCGGGGGGCTGCGCGCGCGTCATGGTGGCCGATCTGGCCCAGCCCAAGCTCGACATTGCGGCGCAATACCAGGGCATCATCCCCGTCAATATCCGGGACAAGAACGTGGTCGAGGAAGTCGCCCGGCTTACCGAGGGCTGGGGGGCCGATGTGGTGTTTGAATGTTCCGGATCCCCGCAGGCCTGGAAGACCATCATGGAGCTGCCACGCCCGGGGGGAACCATTGTGGTGGTCGGCTTGCCGGTTGAGCCGGTGGCGGTCGATATTGCTGGCGCCTCGATCAAGGAGCTGCGGATCGAGAATGTGTTTCGCTATGCCCACCAATATGACCGGGCGATCGCGCTTATTGCCTCGGGCAAGGTCGATCTCAAGCCGCTGATTTCGGCGACCTTCGCCTTTGAAGACAGCGTCAAGGCGTTTGACCGGGCGGTGGAAGCGCGGCCCGATGATGTCAAAATCCAGATCAGAATGCCTGAGTGAAGGGCTGTCGAACCGGTGGAGGAGGGCGGCTGTTGGCGATCCTGCCTGCAGCTCGAGCCAGAAATGCTCGTTTGGCCGGTCGCGCTCCTACTCTTCCCCAGAGCCCGGCAACGGCAGGTTCTCGATGGTGCTGACCACCAAAGGACATAGGCAAGCATTGCGGCAGCTAGATCCCATTTTCGCCTGCCTTTGCTTGGACAGCCGAAAGTGCCGTCCTTTCCCATCCCGGTAGTGATCGTTTTCGTAGTCCGCCGTCCGCTCTTAGAGTCTGGCGTATAGTGCACGAATGGCAGAAAAGGGGCGCAAATTTGCCTCGTTATCACCCAAGGCGCTTCGCCGGTAAGATGTCTGGGTTGATCAACGCGGGTGCCGCCTAGTTCAGGCGGCGGGCGTATGAACTGGTCGACACGGCCAGAAGGATGATGCCGCCAACGAGGATTTGGCGCACGTAGCTGTCGACGCTGAGCTGGGTCAGGCCATTGTCCAACACTCCCAGCACCAGCACCCCAACGATCGTATAGAGCAGGCGGGGCTCCCCATGTTCGCTCAGCGTCGAGCCCAAAAACACCGCAGCGATGGCATTGAGCATCAGCCCGCTGCCCTGGGTGGGATTGGAGGAGGCGACGCGGCTGGCATACATAATGCCCGCAAGGGCCGCCGTGCCGCCGGTGAGCGAGAAGGCGATCAGCTTGAGCCGGCGCACCGCGACGCCGCTGAGATGGGCCGCCTCGATATTGCCGCCGATGGCATAGAGTCTGCGCCCGAACGTCGTCTGCTCCAGCAGCACCCAGACGAGCGCCACCACGACAATGGCCACGATGGTCAGGTTGGGCAGGCTGACGGCGACGCCGCCCCAATCGCCCAAGGCAATGCCCTCGCGGGCAAAATTGCCGAAGCTTTCGGGAATGGCGCGCCCGGAGATGGTCTTGCCACCGCTAACCACGAAGGCTACGCCGGAAAGCATGGTGAGGGTCGCCAGCGTTGCGACGAATGGCAATATACCGACGAAGCTGATCAGCAGGCCATTGACCGCGCCTCCCGCCAACCCGACCAGCAGGGCCACAGAGACGGCGGCCCAGATCGGATAGTCGAACGTGAACAGGATTGCCGCGACGATGCCGGCAAGACTGGCCATCGAACCGACCGACAGGTCGAAGTCGCCCATCACCATGACGATGGTCATGCCGGAGGCGACGACGATCAGCATCGACATCTGCTGGGAAATGTTGAGCCAGTTGCGGGCTGTCATGAACGTGTCGGGCAGGCTGACCCAGAAAAAGATCAGAATGGCGGCAAAGCCGACCAGAGTGCCGTAGCGCCGGAGGAGGGTGAGCATGGATCTATCCTGTGGCGCGGCCATAGCAGAGGTTGAGCAGGCGTTCTTCGTCGAGGCCCCTGGCCGCGACGATATCGGTGACGGCGCCGTCGCGCATCACGGCGATGCGGTCGGCCATGCCGATCAGTTCGGGCAGGTCGGACGATACCAGCACCACGCCCATGCCCCGCGCCGCCATGTCGCGGATGAGCGAATAGATGTCGAACTTGGCCCCGACATCGACGCCCCGCGTCGGCTCGTCGAGCAGCAGCAGGCGCGGCTTGCCCAGCAGGGCCTTGGCGAACACCACCTTCTGCTGGTTGCCGCCGCTGAGTTCGCGCACGCGCTGGCCGGGACCCGATGCCTTGAGGCGCACCAGCTCGCCCTGCTGCGCCGAAACGCGCTTTTCGCGCCATGGCGTCAGCCAGATCTTCCAACTGCTCTGGGCGGCGAGATGGGGCAGGGTGATGTTTTCAAAGATCGGGCGCGAGGTGATCAGTCCCTCTGACCGCCGCTCGCGCGGGATATAGCCCACGCCGGCGCGCCAGGCATCGGCGGGGCTCCTGGGGCGGTAGCGTTCGCCAGCCAAAGTGATCGAACCGCCATGGCTGGGCAGGTCGCCGAACAGCGTGCGCAAGAGATTGCGCTGCCCGGCATTGGCGATGCCGGCAATCCCCAGCACCTCGCCGGCCCGCACGGCAAAGGACATCCGGCCGCCGCCACGAACAGCCAGGTCCTTGGCGCTCAGCACCGTGTCCGCGCCGGGCGCCACGAGGGCCGGTGGATAGGCCTCTTCCACCTTGCGGCCGATCATCAGGGTGACCAGGTCATCGTGGGTGATGTCGGCGATCCGGCCGGTATCGATGCTGCGCCCGTCGCGCACCACGGTGGCCATGTCGCAGATCGCCATCACCTCGTCGAGGCGGTGGGAGACATAAAGCACCGAGGCGCCGCTGCCGCGCAGCTCGCGCAAGACGCTGAACAGGCGCTCGGATTCGCTGCGATTGAGCGCCGCGGTCGGCTCGTCGAGCACGTAGAGCCGGGCAGGCGCGCCATCCTCGCCGATAAAGGCGCTCGAAATGCGCACCAGCATCTGGTCGCCAAGGCTGAGACTGCCCTGCGACCGGGACGGGTCGATATGGCAGATCCCGAGCCGGGACAGCGTGTCGCGCGCGGCCAGGTTCAGCCTGCGCCAGTCGACGAACAGCCCGCCGCGCATCGGATAGGTCCGGCCCATGAAGATGTTCTCGGCCACCGACAGGGCCGGCACGACGTTGAATTCCTGGTGGATGAAGCGCAGGCCCAGGCGATGGGCCTGGCGCGGGCTGCCGATCTCGACGCGGTGTTCGTCGATGCGGATATCGGCCGTGTCGGGATGGACCACGCCGGCCAGGATCTTGATCAGGGTGGACTTGCCGGCGCCGTTCTCGCCCATCAGCGCATGGATTTCCCCCGGCGCAATGCTGAGGTCGACGCCTTTGAGCGCCGGCACCCCGCCATAGGCCTTGGTCACGTCTTTGAGGGAGAGAAGGGTCATAGGCTTGTCCGAGCCGGCGGGCGCACCCGCCAGCAATGGTCGATGGGCGGCTTACTCTGCGGCGTTGGACGCGGTGATCAGCTGGGTCGGCACATAAATCGAGCCCTGCTTAATCTCCTCGGCAGCCAGCACGCGGGCGACGACATCGGCTGCCGTGGCGCCGATACCCTTGAAATCCTGCGCCACGCTGGCTTCGAAATTGCCACCGGCGGCAATCGCTTCGCGCGCCTGCGGATTGGCGTCGATACCTGTGATGACAATGCCTTCGCCACCCCGACCCGCCGCTTCGATCGCCTGAAGCGCGCCGAGCGCCGGCTGGTCCCAGGCGGCCCACACCGCCTTGACGCTGCCCGGCTCGGGATTTGCGGCGAGGATCGCTTCCATCTTGGCGCGGCTGTCGGCAATGCCGCCGTCGGACACGTCAGGCGTGACATGGTCGAGAATGGTGATGTCGGGGAAGTTGCCGAACACCGCATCGGCCACCACGCCGCGCACCTGCACCGGCGGGAAAGCCTCGAACACGAACATCACCACATTACCCGCCCCATCGATGCGGTCGGCAACGTAGGTGGCCGTTTCGGCGGCCATGGCATAGCCGTTGGAGGTGATATTGGTCACCAGCAGCGGATCGGCACCGGCGTCCATGCCGATCACCGGGATGCCGGCGTCCTTGGCGGACTGCAGGCCCGCGGTTACCTGGGTCGGATCGACATTGATGACGATGGCATCGACATTCTGCGTGACCATGTCCTCGATGCGGCTGATCACGGCGGCGACGTCACCGGCTGTGTCGATGACATTGACGTCCCAGTCCTTGCCCTCTGCGGCAGCCTCGAAGGCCTCCACATAAAACTGCGTGCCCGGCTGCGACAGATAGGGCGTGATCACAGCAATCTTGGATTGCGCCACGGCAGCCGTGGCGGAAAAGCCGGTCGCGAGCAGCGCGGTACCGGCGAGAAGGGCACGAATGGCCCGGGCGTGACGTGTCATGTGATGTGTTCCCCTGCTGTGGCGGTTGCAACCCTGCCACTGGTTTTCTTTTTCCCGCAGCCACCTTATTGAAGAGGTCAGGGGACGGCTAGAGATTTTGGGAGCGTGGGCGTGGCAAAAATCACCCTGATCGGGTTGGACGTGGGCACCACCGCGACCAAGGCCGTGCTCATTGATGACGAGGGCCGGCGCCTGGCCGGTTTCGTGCATCATCATCCCACCAGCCGGCCGCATCCGGGGCATGCCGAACAGGATCCCCAGCACTGGATGGATGGGGTGCTCGGCGCTTTGCAGCACTTCGCCCAGGGCCATGATCTCGGCGGCCTTGCGGCCATCGGCATTTGCAGCCAGGTCAACACACATGTCTTCGTAGATGCCGCCGGAGCGCCACTGCTGCCGGCCATCATCTGGCAGGACGGGCGCGCGGCTCCCGATGCGGCAGCGCTCGAAGCCCAGACCAACGCCGCGCAGAAGACGGCCTGGTTTGGGGCGCCGATGCCGATCGATGCGAGCCACGCCCTGTCGCGCATGGCTCATGTCCGCCGCGTCTGGCCCGAGCTTTACGCGCGCACCGCGCATGTGCTGCTGCCCAAGGATTACAGCGTCCTGCAGCTGACCGGGATGGTGCTGGCCGATACGATCGCCGCGGTGGGCCTCGTCGATGCCGGGGGCTACATCGCCGACCTGCTGGCCCTTGCACCGGGCGCGGCTGCTCGCCTGCCGCCGCTGGCCGGCATCACCACCGTCGCCGGCCGGGTCAAGCCCGGGCTGCCCTGTGCCGGCACGCCCGTGGTGATCGGCACCATGGACGCCTGGGGCGGCATGTTCGGAGTCGGCGTCGTGGCCGATGGCGACGCCATGTACCAGAGCGGCACCAGCGAGATCGCCGGCCTCGTGTCCTCGACCATAGTGCCGACCGCCGGGGTCATCCTGTTCCCGTCTTACGCGGGCATTACCCTGCATGCCGCACCCACTCAGACCGGTGGCGCCGCCCTGGGCTGGTTTGCCCAGGTCCTCGGACGCTCGCCGGGCGACACCGCGGCGTTGGCCTTCGATGCCACGGGAACCATCCCCTTTTTCCTGCCGCATCTGCAGGGCGAACGAGCGCCGCTCTGGGACAGTGCCAGCCGTGGCGTCTTCGCGCGGCTCGACCCCAGCGCCGGGGCACCGGAAATGGCCCGTGCTGTGCTCGAGGGCATCGCCTTCTCGGTCCGCCTGGCTTTCGACGCGCTCAAACTGTCCGCTGCGGTCGATCCCGCCATCATCAATATCGGCGGCGGCGGCGCGGCCTCGGACGCCTGGTGCCAATTGCGAGCCGATGTCCTGGGCATCCCATTGCGCCGCTGCGCCATCCCGGAGGCCGCCGCCCTCGGCGCCGCGATTCTGGCCGGCCAGTCGCAGGACGCCGCCACGCCTCTGCCCGAGGTGGTGCGGCGACTCGTCCGCTTCGACCGCACCTTCAAACCCAACCTGGGGTTGTCCGCCCACTACACCGACCGCCTCGGCAAATATTCCGCCCTCTATCGAAACCTGCGCGCGTTCAACGCTCGCTTCTGACCGGCAGATGCCGTCTTACTGGAAACGCTAGGTATGGCCATGGCCGCCAATGGCAGCTTAAGGGAAATACCTGATATTGGTTGAAGGGCCGAAATGGGGCGCATTACCGAATGTCGACTACCGACCCGAGGATGTGTGAAAAATCACGGCCAGCCCATTCCACACCGGCGGAAGCGGAGCCATGGGGATAGGCTGCGCCGTAGCGGCATGGCGTTTAGAGGAGATATTTAGCCCTTGGCATTCTGCCGGCACAACGGGTTTGCTCTCGTCGAGGATCTCCTTGAGCAGATACAGCTCTGGCAGGGTGTCGACCAGCCGCCAGGCCGTCTCGGAATAGCGGCGGGCGCTAGACGAGAGCGCGGCGGGCGTTCAGATAGGTAAGGACGTCGGTTAATCCGGAGACGGTCTCGAGCTTGTCGACAGGCTTGCCGCCCAGGACAGCGTTGGGGTTGATCAGCCATTGCCGCAGGACCTTTGCGTCGCCGCCCACGATGGCGTCGAGCGACCGAAACAGGCGGATTAGCAACACGGCCAGCTCATAGGGTTTGCCCCTGTCGTCGAGCACAAAGACGCCTGCCTTCATTTGCGAAACAGTAGGTCGCTGGCGCCGATCACCGCGGCCAGACGCTTGGTGGTCAGACCCATAGCTGGTGATCAACATGGTCGTGGCTGGCATCCGGGCCGCTGCCCATCGTCACCATCGTCCAGGTCGCCGTGCCTACTATCGAAGCGCTGGTGGCCGGCTATGCCATGGACGGACGCTGTGCGGTCAGGGCCAGGAATCGGCGTGTCGGAGACCGCCGCTATTAGCGAGAGGGCGGAGACTGCGCTTGCCGCGGCCATTGCCTCGCCTGTTGTGATTATTGAGGCCCCTCAATAGCCAAGTCTTCGGATTTTGAACGCCCCATTCTGGCGAATTCTTCTGCTGTTGGCTTGTCGAACTCCCTTACCTCGCCAGAAGCCCACACCGCCGTCATACTGCTGGTGCCGCTTCCAGCTGATTGCTTTCGAGCGTACCGCCCGCCAGTCCTTGTCGAGGCATGCCCCATAGCTTTCGCTATCTCAACGGGAGACCAACCTGCTTTCTTTAGGTCTCCAGAAAAACAGTGACGAAGCGTGTAAGGGCTGATCGTAAGCGGCAACTTTGCACGCGCGGCCGCTCTTTTGATGTCGTCGCGTAACAAATCGGGGCTGCGGGAAAACAGCAAGTTGCCGCCGGCCTTTTTGACAAAGGTCAACAGCTTCGCGGAAAGGCTCCACCTGCGCGCATCATGTCTTTGCGCTCGCCGCTCGTGACCGGTGGTTTGGGTGTGCTTTACCCCATTGATGTGGATTTCCAGCCCGTGTTCACCAAAAGCCTTTAGAGCAACACCTTTGGCGATCTCTGCCGGACGCACACCCGCGATCGACAGCAGGAGTATTCCGACGACTCCGGCTTTCCCGGCCGCCGTAACAAGACGTTCCCGGAAATCGCCCTTCTTGCTTAATGCCTTGAGGCCAATCTTTTTACTTTTACCCTTTTGTGAGCGGGACTTTTTCCGTGTTTCAGCGGCTACGCTTTTGATCAACTCCGCGTAAACGCGGGCCTGATCCAGTCGCCAACCCAAATTGGTCTCACCGTGGGCCGAAGCTTCATCAATGCTGGTGATGCTCTCCGCCAAAGAGAACCTCAGGCGCCAAAGGATTGCAGCTTTTCTTTTGTAGAAAGTGCTGTTGGGTGCCGAACGGAGATAGGCGACGAAGTCATCATCGACGGCCTCGATGATGCGTCGGTAGTCAACCTGGGTGCTGGCAGCCAAGTCAAACTTCATGTCCTTAGTCTGGTCCAACATAAATTGGCGCAGCTCATTGAGCGTCATAAAACCCTCGGTGCCTGTCCCTGTGGAATCCAGATAACTCCAGATCTCAGGTTTTCAAGCTTCTCCGCACGTAAATCTGGTAGGACAAAATTCTCTGGTCAGACTGAGGGTGAAACAGCCCATCTTACCCGACTGACATAAGGGCATCTTACCCGACTGGTAAAAGGTGTTCTCTCCACTCCAAATCAGGTGTTCTTGCTGGCCGTATTGTCGGGGCGGGAACCCCCCGAGAATACGGCCATTACGATGTCAAACGAGCTTCTTCAGCGAGCTTGCCGCCCTGCTTACCGTAGGTAAGCGAAGGGCGGTTTGACATTGGAATGGACAGCATCTTTCCACTTTGGAAAGATGCTCGAATGACCGGCATGACGAACGAAGAGAGCTTGCCGCCCTGCAGCACCATGTGATGCGAAGGGCGGTCGTGACGGGCATTCGACGGCTGGCTCGAACCGGCGAAGCTTGCCGCCCTGCGCATCGCGCGAGGGGCGGCCGGTTCGAGACAGACGCAAAAAAGAACACCTCGATCACACCAGAACACCTCACCTACGAGGCGTAGCCGAGAAATAGAGATGCCCTGCATTGAGAGGAGAAAGCCGCAGGAGGCCACATGCCTGGCGGTCTATGGATCGTATCCCAGCTCGGCGGTAGAGCCGTCCTTGATCCGCTCGACAGCTTCGTCGACGACGAAAGGTGGAACGAGAAACCACTCGAGGCACGCCCCCCCGCCAAATTTGGCATAGTCAGGGACGCCGGCAACGTTCGAGCAGTAACGTGACGATCTCTATCCCAGCATGAGCCAGCATTGAGCTTTGGCAGATGGAAAATGGAGCTCGTTGTTTCGGAGGACCCTTAGCGCAGATCACTTACAAGCGATTCCACTTTCAAAGGTGATTCTTCTGATGCCCCGGCGGCGCAGGATCGGCCGCAGCTCGGCTAACGCGGTATCGCGGCGTCTCTCCCAGTCGTTTTACCTTAAATTGCAGCCGATACCGGCAGTTTCGGTGCGCTCAACTCTTCGCGATGGTAGTATCATCGCGACGTTGCTATGCTCACTCGGGGGCCGGATACGTCGATGCAAGATCGCCAGTTCAGGCCCTGGCCTACACTATTTTGATGGCCATGGACAACCGGACCTTGAAGCTAGCCTAGCCGGGTAGCCTGCAAGCCAACGAGGTATTTTTTGGCCAATGAAGCCCTATAGTTTCGCCGATTTATTCGCAGGATGCGGGGGCTTTTCGCTCGGACTGTCCCAGGCGGGACTAAAAGGCAAGTTCGCTATCGAGCGCGATCCGATGGCATTCGAGACCTTCTCGGCCAACTTCATCGAAAATCAATCGTCCAGCGTCGCCTTCGAGTGGCCGAAATGGCTCGCAAAGCAAGCGTGGGACATTGAACACCTCCTCGCTCAGCACAAGGATGAGCTCGCTAAGTTGAGGGGGGCAATCGACGTCTTGGCCGGAGGCCCTCCTTGCCAAGGCTTTAGCTTCGCAGGACGGCGCGTCGAAGATGACCCGCGCAACTTGCTATTCGAGAAATATGTTGAGGTCGTGGACGCTCTTCAACCGCAGGCCCTTATCGTTGAGAACGTACCAGGGATGCGCGTCGCCCATGCGCGGCGAAACGTCGTGGACCTAAGAATACCTGGCGAACAGGTAGAAAAGCCCAAGTCCTTCTACGACAAGCTCGTCGATAGCCTAGATGCGGCAGGCTACAAGATGGAGGCCATGCTCGTCGATTCGTCCCGGTTTGGCGTGCCCCAGCGTCGCTCACGCCTGATCGCAGTCGGCATCCGCAAGGATCTTTGCGAATGGCTGGACGGCGGTCTCGCGCGGATGTTCGTGCTGCTCGAGGAAGCGCGACTTGCTCAGCTTAAAGAGCTTGGTCTTCCTGAGGCAATCAGCGCCTCAAGTGCTTTGTCGGACTTGGAGACAGTTGGCCGAGAGATGATCGACTGTACTGATCCGAATTCTGGCCGTGGGTTCCACGAAGTAAAATATGGCGCGCCGACGACTACATACCAGCAGCTAATGCAAGCTGGGCACCATGGCGGAATGGATAGCATGCGCCTCGCTCGGCACCGCGACGATGTGAGGGAACGGTTCGCCCGCATCCTCGCAGAATGTCGCAGGGGGGTCCGGATGAGTGACGAAAACCGTAAAACATACGGTCTTAAAAAGCATCGGATCTATCCGATGGCAAGCAACGAACCCGCCCCGACAATCACCACTCTCCCAGACGACATCCTCCATTATTGCGAACCTCGCATTTTGACTGTTCGCGAAACCGCTCGGCTTCAATCGTTCCCGGACTGGTTTGCGTTCAAGGGAAAATACACGACCGGTGGTCAGCGACGCACGAAGGAATGCCCGCGCTACACACAGGTTGGAAATGCGGTACCCCCCTACCTTGCTCGCGCAATCGGCATTGCTGTTCGCAATCTCCTTGTGGAGGTTGCACTCAAGAAGTCGCTTTTCGGAGACCGCGCGGTGCGATCACCGGCCGTCGCAACTGCCTAGGAGGGGATCTTGGAGGAGGAAGTGATAGTAGCGCCGTTTCCGGCGCAACTCCTGAATTGGGCCGGAAACCGGTCGGGCGGCGTTCGACGCTTATTCGATGCCAGCAGTGGCCGGCCAGGCAAGGACGTGTTCGAGACAAACCTTTTGCATCGGCTGGAAGCGTGGGCTGGATCAATCGCGTCCGGGCCTGGTCGTGCCCCACGCATCTTGTTGCTCGTTGGCGGGCCGGGAAATGGCAAGACCGAGGCGATAGAATCTACTGTGGGCTGGCTCGACGCGGCATTGGGCGCCGACGGCGAACTTGAGGGCGAGCTCAGAAAATCCTTCTTCCCGCCCGAAGGCGCTGTAGTTCCACGCCTCGTCCGCGTTGATACTGCGGTTCTAAGGCCCGGATTGCCGCAACTGGGCTTGTCGATCGTGCAAGATGCTACCGCCGTAGTGCATGCCGGAGGTAAGCAAGCCGCCCAGATATTGCTCGAAGAACTCGACGCCGTGCAGGCAGCTGGTCCGAGGGACGCCTACTTGTGCTGCGTGAACCGGGGAGTGCTTGATGATGCGCTGATTGAGGCGATCGACACTGACCGAGAAAGTTCGCGTCGCCTGCTCGAGGCCGTGACGCGCGCCGTCAGTTTGGCTCCCGACGCCCAATCTTGCTGGCCACTCGCCGGCTTCCCCGACGTCGCCGTATGGCCCATGGACGCGGAGTCGTTGCTAGTTGCTCCTTTGGCGGGCGGCGAGGCACCTGCCCGAAGCCTTTTGCGCACTGCGCTCGATGACAACAAATGGCCAGCGGCAGGGTCGTGCGCTGGCGGCGCCTCCTGTCCATTTTGCGGCAGCCGCGAACGACTTTCGCGAGAACGCGAGGAAACGTCATTTCTCCAAATCCTTCGATGGTTTGAAGTGGCGAGCGGGAAGCGCTGGAGCTTTCGCGATCTATTCTCCTTGGTCTCGTACTTGCTTGCCGGCCACCGCGTTTCACCTCGCGAGGCCAGCCTCGAGCCCTGCGAGTGGGCGGGGAAGCTTGTGGGGCTGGACGAGACTGCGCGCCGTGGCGGAAAGCCTTCGAAGGAACAGTCGACCGCTATCTTCCAATTGGTTACGGCCCAGTATCAGCATGCTCTCTTCCATCGCTGGGAGCGCGACGCTGGTCCCTCACTTCTGCACGACATCAAAGAACTTGGTCTCGAAGACGATAACACTGCAATGGGCCTGCAATGGTTCCTGTCTTCGCGTCGAACGGCTTACCTGCCAGCTATGATCAGCAGCGCACTCGAAGGCCTCTCCGAACTTCTCGATCCTGCGCTCACTGATCCAGACACAGAGGTGCAGGCCACAAAGAACACCCGCTTCGCGTTGCGCGAGCTCGACGTCAGGTTCAGCCGCTCGGTACTGGAAGGTCTGGACTTCATCCGTAAGCTGCAGGTTCTTTCGAGGCTAGAAGTAGACCTGGTCGAACGACTTGCCAAGCTGGACGCTGCATTGTCGGTCGGTGGAGTACGCAGGAAGCGTCCCGCATCGGCGACCAATGTCCAGCGCTTTGTTCGCGATTTTGCGTGTCGCCTTGTCCGCCGAGCGCTTGGTGCCCGGACGGCTGCCGTACTCGATGCGCCGATCCTCATGGATTTCCAGCGCGTAGTCGAAGACACAGCTGGTGACGATCTATTCGACGTGGCACATGAGGTGGAACAGCTCCTCAATCAGACTCATGACTTCGAGATTTCCCTGACGACTACCTTTGGCCAGCCGCTGCCGCCCATGATCCGCCGGGCCACTCTGGTCGTTCCATCGCGCTCGGTGCAGCCGCTTAATGCTGAGAAGACCGGCAGGCCCGCGTCCCCTATTTGCTTCTTGAAGGTAGGGGACGGCCGATCGGAGCAACCGATTGCGCTTACCTATGACCTGTTTAAGGCACTTAAAGAACTAGAGAACGGCATGTCCGTCGCATCGCTTCCGCGCACCGTGCTTGCACTGTTGGACACGACGCGAGCGCGTCTTTCCGGTCCGATCGTCCGGGACAGGCTCGTCCTCGACCGCGCCCGCATTCGGATCGGATCAAGCGGCACGTCGATCGTGCAACGGCGATCGGGCTTCGCCGTGCGCAAGGAGACTCGGAGCCGATGACACTATCCAAGTTCAGGGACGAGCCCTGGCGCACCTCCCACGCTGCTTACCAGGAATCAGCGCTCGCGATGTCGCCGGCTCCCGAATACGCGAGTTCTGAGGTGATCCTTTCGTCCCTCTATCGCCACGTCGGCCTAGAGGGAGCAACCGAACGCACCGTGCCACAACGCGGTCGTGATCTCGACAGGGAAGTCCAGCGGTATCGCGACCGAACACAACAACCAGACGCAGCAGCTCTTGACGCTGACACATTCCACGTGTTGCTCCATTCGGTTCTGGAGAGCCCGAAGCTTCCAAACCAATCCTCGAAGCGGTTTCTGCAGGTCACGCCGCTAGTGCCTCAGGCGGCGACTTTCTCTGGATCTGCACGACTGAGCAGCAATTCATGGCCAGCTGGGGCGCTAGTCAGGCGCATGGTCTGGTTAGGATCTCCTGACGCGGCAGCAGCTGTGTTGATCTGGCAGGCCTTGTTCGACGCACTGTCTGTGGACGAAGACGACGACATTTTTGCTCGTTTCCTTCAAGCTGAGATCGAAGCTTGGTCGCCCCAACCAGCCTGGTCGATCGTTGACCCTGGCGAGCAATCTATTCTCGACCCAGCGGACCGGGACGGCCTCGACTATCCGGCGCGACAATTCGTTCGTGACTTAGGCTCCATCATCTCCGCCAAGGGTTCGATGACCCGTCGACAATGGACGAGTCTTCTCGAGGCGATCGTTAGGCTCGCCGCAGTAGCGCACGTGGCGTGGCTGTGCGAAGTTCATGCTAAATCATGGGAATGTATCAGGGGAGCGCTCGACGGTGTCGGCCCCGCCGACGCTGCTGCCGCGCGTTCGGCGATTTACCCCAAGGCGTTCCAGTTCCTGTCCTATGGTGACCGCGCACTTCCAGGCATTAAGGACCGCGCGTCAGCTTTCCTCCAAGCCAGACTAGGTATCAACGCAACCTTGTGGGCGCTGCAGGCAGCCGGTGTCGAGGTAACCTCCCTGTCATCGGCCGCGGCCGTCGCTGAAGTCTGCGAGCTTGTCCGGGTAAAGGCTAGTGCCGTGGAGACAACTGGGCTCCGTGATGTATTGGCAGACGTATCCGAACGCGAGACCCGAACGCTGTTATGCAAGAAAGGAATTGGCTCGAACATCATGGAGTTCGCTCGCCATGTCCTCGGGCAGCGACAGGCCGCCAACCCCGTCCTGCGCGGCTATGATCAGGGCTTTTCACTGCGAAAGCGCGGCACGAGCAATTCGAGTCCCTGGGTTGTTGGGCTGGGACCAGTCAGCGTACTGGCGCTGGTGCATTGCTCATTGGCGGGCACGACAGGTCCTCGGTCGGTGCGCCGCCTGTCGCAACATCTGGCTCGATATGGGGCGATTGTCGACTATAGGGATATCGCTACGAACGACCTTGGCCATCAATTGCGCATGCTGGGGTTGGTGCTCGATAGCCCAGATGCTGAAAGCGGGATGCTGCTCGTGCCGCCATTTCCCAACCGCCAGGAATCAACCGCATGAAACGCTTGGCATCCACTATCGCGGACCTAATTCGCGACAAGCTTTCGAACTCCTCTGCCGACGATCGGGACGAGGTGCGCCTGATATTCCACGGACCCCAGAAGGAAGTCCTGACCGAGGTATTCGACCTCCTAAATGCCGATGAAGGCGTTAGTCCGCGGGTGCCTATCTTGCTTCAACTGCCAAGCTTGTCGGCGGGCGAGGAGAATCCGCCTGTCGGCGTGTCTGGTCGTTGCGACGATACCCATTTGCTGAACCTTCGCAATTCACCCTCGCAGCCGACGTTTCTGGCCCTTGTCCCGCCAGGCCAGCACAGCATGCGATCGGTGACGTCAACGACCGATGAGTTTGGAGTGGCGGCCGCCAACAATGGGGGCAACGTACCGTTCGAGGATTGGTGGGGAGACGAGTTTATCCAGGAACTGGTACGCGTCGGCATTAGGCAAGCAGGGATACTGGAACAGCAGCAGCGCGACGATGCGCGCACTTTGGTTGGCAGGGCGGCCTCTGCCGCGGATGAAATGGATGCCGAGAGAACCCAGCGTGCCGCCGCCTGGAAGGTACTCTCGCGCCTGTTCTCGGCGACGCCGGGCCTAGCTGGCCTCACGCCTGCCGAGCAAGTCAGCCTTGCCTGCGGGATGCCGCCGATGCGTGACGGTACGGTATCCTCTCGGGAGCAAGTGGCGGTTCTGGAGAAAATCGCTGATGCCATGTCCGATGGGTTCACACCCGGCATTCGACGTGCGCAGGAAAATGCCAACGAAGAAGATAGTCACCATCTCGATATGTTCCTCCGCCATTTGCGTGAGACGTGCGACCTTCCAACGGCATTCGAACGAGCGACGGCTGCCTTTTATGCTCCAGAAAGTGGCTTGGATATGCCGGTCGCCCCCGATTGGTGGAGAGCCCTAACAGCTGAAAAGTGGTCTGAGCTACTGACCGAGGATGCCACCGCGCAGGGCGATATCCGGATGGGCTGCTCAAATGCCATCGTTCCGCTTGGCAAGGGCATGCCCATCCTCGTCCAAAGCAATGTTGCTTTGACATTCGAGACAGTCGGCCCGGACGCGAGGGGTACCGCGGTCTCGATCGAGCGCGGCAAGGGCAACAAGCTATCGGAGGTCCGGGTTGGTGACGAAGAGGCCGTTTACCTCGATCAGGCGCCGCCAAGCCACAAGACGCCCCTTCGGTACGCGGCTTTCGCAGACGGCTTCAAGCCCGGCGCGATCAAGGTCGTGTCGCTTGCCACCTGGGCGCCTGGTATTTTCATCGCCTGCCGGCTCGCACGCAAGCTGACGCCACCGCGCAAACCAGCGCGTCGCGCCAAGGGCGCGCCCGAACTGGAGACGAGCTTAGTCCTGCCCGGCAGCGGTCGGTATGAACTTTTGGTATTCACGTCGCCAGGGGTTGAAGTAGATGCCCTAGCGATGGGGACCGCCGACGATGCCCAAGATGGCTTGAATGGCATCAACGCCACCCAGCAGCTTGTCGTCCGTTCCGTGCGGGAGGGATTCCATCAGGTCGAAGTCGAAGCAGAAACGAACTATCAGGTTGACATTGGTTTTAGCCGGCCGGTGTCGGATGGCTCGGTTTCGCACGAGACTTGCAGGGTATTCCTCGCGGTCGAAGATGTCGTCGAGCGGGGCTGCCGGAGTGAGTTTGAAAGATTGATCCGAGCAAATCGTCGGTTGATCGAGCCCTTGGAGGCGAAGCCGGTTGTCCAGCTGAACCGGACCGCCCGAGCGTCGAGCCTGCAGGATTGGATGCTGTCCGAGGACTCTGCCGGGAGATCCTACCTCCCAATAGTGCTCGCCGATGACTACGTCGATGCCTGGGTGCAGCCAACATGGGGCACTGGCACCGGACCACTATTCTCCACGGGACGTTTCCTGCAAGATCCGCGTCCGGACGCCGCCGATTTCCAACCGCCAATGGGTTTCGTGGTAGCGCGGGAGCAACTAGCGGGGCGCATTCGTGGCACTGGCGACCAAACCGGGCTGACTGAGTCGGCTGAGCTCGGAAGGTGGCTCGCAAGCGACGAGAGCTTCCGGGCCCTCATCGAGCAATATCTGGACGCCTACCAAGCATGGCTTGTCGCAGACCCCGACGTTGCATGCTGGGTCGACGTTGGTATCGTCACCTCGCTGGAGGATGACCGCAGAACCATCTCACGGATTCCGGATGCTATCGTGCTGTCGCCGCTCCATCCGCTGCGCCTTGCATGGCACACGGTTGCCCAGGGCGTCCTGCTAGAGGCTGAGGCTGGCGGCAATCCGTGTCCGGCCGTAAGTGTCCTCGATCCAGACTGCGTCCCAGACCTCCTGACGCTTTCGCTTCGATCCCCTGGCGGCATAGAGAAAGTCGATTTTCTTGCCGTAGAAAATGGCAGCGACTATTGGTCCGTTCTGTGGAATGGGGACCGACTTGGTCGCCTTCCTAGCCGGTCGAAAATTGCCCCCTTCGGCGACGCCTTCGGCATTTCGGTCGGTGGTATTTCCGTCGGATTTAGCGCCGCTCAGGTCGCTCGTGCGATGGAAGACGTCTCGGGGCTACTATCGGCAAAGCCGGTGATAGGCGTCGTGGTCGCTAGTGCTGGCGGCACAACGGATGCCTGCAACGAGGGGCTTATCAGCTGGTGCTCGGATCGGTACCGAGATGGCGAAGGCCGCGCTCCACGCCGGGCGGCCGGGCCGCGTTTTGTCGAGATTTACGACCACCGGAATGATGACTCGCGGCCTGATGATGCAACGATAGCCAACCTGTCGGAGGATACTCGAAATAGCGTGCGATGGTTCGATGGCCAACCACCACGCGCTCGTCCCGATCTCGGGATCATCGCCCAGCTCGACATGTCGGAGCCCAGCGCCTCGCCTGTTTCTGGTCGATCCCCACTCGGCTACGGTGGCTTGCTTCGACATCGAGTGCGGCGGCAGCTTCCTGGCGCGTTCCTGAGCGAGACACGCCAATCCGTGGCGGGGTCGACCTCCGGCGACGTACTTGCCGACAAGGTCGCTGCCTGTGTCGGCTCTATGGAAAGCCTTGGCGACCGTCGCACCGGCATGCGGTTCGCTCCGAATGTCAACGCCGTGCGCGACATGCTTGAAACACGCCGGACTGACTTCGTCGCGGTTTCGTCTTCAGCGATCGATCCCGCCTGCTTTTTAGGGGGATGGCTGGAGGACGCCTACCTTTGGGATTACGATATGCCGTCCTATTCCCATCGGGCGGGCGATACCAATGGTTACTACCTGTTGTCGCGGGTCAAGCAGGCGGATCTCGAAGCCCTGTCAAAGGCGCTCGCGCGCCTTCCAGGATGCGCAGCAATTGACCCTGATCAAGTTCAGGATGTCCTGCTTGAGATCGCTCGCCGGGGAATACCGACGATTAGGGGCCTTGCTGGCGATAATGCCGGAGCAACTGGCGACCTCGGCATGTTCGTGGCCGTTCGATTGCTGCAGGATCGCTTTCGGTTATCAAATATTGGCGAAAGCCTCCTGTCCGTGATCGATGGCACTGGCGAGGACGTTACCGTGTGCATAATTGTGCCGGTCGATCCCTTTCGGGGGTATTTCTCCGATCTGGCTAAATCCCTGGGCAAGGATAAAAACGATGGCTCTTTATCGCGCCCCGATTTTTTGGTGGTCGGCGTCAAGCTGGGGCTAGAGGGAGTCCAGATCCATCTCACGCCTATCGAGGTGAAATGCCGGCCAGGCTCTATCTTCCCACCATCGGAGGTGGATGAGGCATTGGAGCAAGCCCGAACGTTCTCTCGGCTCTTGACGAGTATGCTCCCACACGAGGGCCAGCCTGTTGCCTGGAAGCTTGGTTTCCAACACCTGCTGCTTTCGATTATCGGTTTTGGAATGCGAGTCTATAGCCAGCATCCAGATGTGGTCGGCCGAGAGGCACAATGGGCGTCCCTCCATGAGCGCATAGCGTCCGCCATTCTCGACCCTCGGCCGTGCATTTCGGTCGACCAGCATGGACGTCTGATAATCGTGGACGATAGTCCACGCAGCGGCGTGCGCGACCGTGACGACGACGGTTTTGAAGAGACAATCACGATCGGAAGCACCGACGCGGGACAGGTTATCGCCGGCGACCCGCTGGCCTTCTACGAAAGTGTCCGAGCCAGGGTGGGTCAGTGGGATTTGTTCCCGTCCGACAGAACGTTCACCGCCAATCTTGTGCAATCTGGTGCGGATTTGCAGGCTGAAGCTACATCCGAGGCGCCAACGGGGACTAGAGTGGAAGAAGTGCGGCCAATTCTCCTCGAGCAAACGCCCGGTGGCTCCATCCCCGACGAAGCTCCCGCCGGGATTGTGCTCTCGATCGGCACCACCGTTGACAGCTTTCGACCCGGCGATGTCCGTTTAAATATTTCTGATACCCGATTAAACCAACTCAACATGGGCGTGGTCGGCGATCTGGGCACGGGAAAAACGCAACTGTTGAAGTCGCTGATAATGCAGATCTCAGACGCGTCAGCCGCCAACCGTGGGATCCGACCACGCTTTCTGATCTTTGACTACAAGCGCGATTATAGCAGTGACGAGTTCGTCAAGGCGACTGGCGCGCGCGTTGTGAAGCCATACAAACTACCGCTCAACTTGTTCGACACGAGCGAGATTGGCGATGCACCGGCGCCGTGGCTTGATCGGTTCCGTTTCTTTGCTGACGTTCTAGACAAGATCTATTCTGGCATCGGGCCCGTGCAACGCGACAAGCTCAAGCGGGCGGTCCGTGCTGCGTATGACGCATGCCCACATGGGCAACAACCCACGCTTTATGATGTTCATGCTGCTTATGCCGAGTTGTTAGATGGCAAGTCTGACGCGCCCATGTCGATCATCGACGACCTCGTAGATATGGAGGTATTTGCTGCCAAGACTAGCGATACAAAGCCATTCGACGAGTTTCTGGATGGCGTAGTGGTTATCTCGCTAGATGCCTTGGGCCAGGACGATCGCAGCAAGAACATGCTTGTCGCGGTCATGCTAAATATGTTTTACGAGAACATGCTACGGACGCCCAAACGCTCTTTCATTGGTAGCGATCCCCAGCTTCGCGCTGTCGATTCCTATCTGCTGGTCGACGAAGCCGACAATATCATGCGGTATGAGTTTGACGTGCTGCGCAAACTACTCCTGCAAGGCCGGGAGTTCGGGACCGGCGTTATCCTTGCCTCCCAATACTTACGGCATTTCAAGGTGAACGCGACGGACTATCGCGAGCCGCTGCTTACTTGGTTCATCCACAAGGTCCCCAACGTTACGCCTGCTGAGTTGTCCGCGCTGGGGCTGACGAGCAGCGCCGCTGAGATGGCAGAACGAGTAAAGTCGCTCCAAGTACACCAGTGCCTATACAAGTCGTTTGATGTTTCCGGCGAGGTAGTCCGGGGCTTGCCGTTCTTTGAGCTGGATGCGCTGAGGGGCAAGGACGGGGCCTGACAAGCGTGGTGGACACCCTTACACCGGCCCAACGATCTGAACGTATGTCTCGGATCCGATCGGCCAATACCCTCCCCGAGGTTACCCTGCGGAAGGCACTCCACCGCCTTGGGTTTCGATTCAGGTTGCACGGGCGCCGGCTTCCCGGGAAGCCCGATATCATCCTCCCGACGTACCACACCGTGATCTTGGTTCATGGATGCTTCTGGCACCGGCACGAGGGTTGCAAGGTGGCGACCACGCCTAAGTCGAATACCAAATTCTGGGTCGAAAAGTTCGACCGCAATGTTCGCCGGGACGCGGTTGTGATTGATCAATTGGAAGCCGCGGGATGGCAGGTACTCGTCGCGTGGGAATGTGAGCTGGCTTCATTCGCGAAGGTGACCGCCAAGGCGATTTCACTTGGCGAGGAGATCAAAGGCGCTTCTCGTTGAATGAGCTGTCAAGCAATCTGCTCCTTTCCAGCCGCTACTAAGCCGTTAGATTTCGTCCTGATTAGATGTGAACCGTTCTGGTCGTCCAGCGCATTGCCGCTCGCCTGAACGAGATTTTGCCCTGCTACACGCTTGGGCCACTTTCTGCCTGGGACACCGGCTGCAACCCCAACGGAGTGATTATCGAGGCAGTACAAATAGAGGGACATACCGACTCCACCGGTGCTGATATCTCCAATCTTCGGTTATCTACTGAACGCGCCAACACCACCTATGCGGAAATGGCGGGCAACCAGCGCGATCTGGTGAGCCACCAAAATTACCGCGAACAACCTGTGCTTTCCGTCGCTGGATACGGCAAGATGCGACCGATTGCTGACAACGAGACATCCGAAGGGCGCTCCACCAACCGCCGCATCGATTTGCGCATCATCATGTTCACGCCTGGCAGTTCGGAAGAAATCGAGCGCATTCGTAACGAGCTGCAGGCCGGCGTTGAATTGGAGAGCCCATGAGCCTCACGCGCTTCCTAGCCAAGCCGGCAAGCTTTCAACCAATGGCGCTGGCGGCGATCAATAGGTTGGCGTCGACCACCGATCGAATCCTGGCCAGATGGCCGGATGTGGTGGTTGAACCGCCAGAGCGAGATCGGGAGCGACTCGTCCAGGAGATGCTAATGCTATTGGAAACGGGCGACTGGAGCGACACAAGGATGTCGCTCGTCACCACGGCTGCCGTTGCCCTGTTTGATCAGGATCGTCGTGAGCGGACTGACCTGTCGGCCCTGCGGAAGTTTTACTGCGAGGAAATCGAAAGCAGCGATCACCGAACGTTCCTCAACACCATGGTTGCCGTGTTTATCGGCAGCTATGAGCCTGGCGCGGCACACACCGCCGCTTTGGCCAGTCAGCGTGCACGTGCCCATGTCCATTCACCCTGGATTTCGTGAGCACTCTTTCGACTGCCTGTTGCATAGCCTCATGCAGCGCAAGCGGCGTTTAGCGACTTCGGCACTTTGGCCGATGGGCGACACCGAGGCCGATGCTGGTGATCTCCAGCGCATGGTGGCGGATGGCGTGACTAGCAGTGGGGGCGATGCAGTCATGTCAGCCATGACCGCAATGTTTCAGAGAGACAACATTCCAGTGCCTGCACCTCGAGCCGATGGCTCGCTGCCTTTCGATTGAGCAACCCTGCCACGACTTCTAGTGCACAGTGACCGGCATTGGAGTGGACACTTGACTACATTCCCGATTGGGTGGAACTTTCACACAGACTGCCACTCAACCTTACACACAAGCGTTTTTGGGATCGACTTTTACTTAGCATTTTCAACGGCTTACTGTGAGAACTAGTTCTCATATGGAATCCAGGTTCCCCAGCCAAATCTCTTTTATCAAATAAATCAATGGTCTAGCCGATTGTTGTGGCATGCAACCGTAACGCCTTTGGGTCGCATTCCCGGGTGCGGAAACGCTGTGTGCCGACTGATCTGAATCGGCCGGTACCATCGCCAATTTATTGGCGGTGAGCATGGGTAAAGCCGAACGGGCATTGGGGCGATATTGCTTGGTGCGGTAATCGCCGCGCTGGCAGCCTGGCGACCATCTGCATCCGGCAGGTAGGCCGGCATTTTGCGCGAAGCACCTAAGTCGTCGCGGATCCCAGTTGCGGGCGCAAGAGTTCAAGACTAATGCCTGCAAGACGGCAGGCCCGAATGGGGTGGCCGCAGGGTAAGCCGCCGTGCCTTGACCATCCCAAACGGAGAAAACGCAACCATGCAAGCCATGCACCGACAAGTCTTCCTGCTGGCCACGGCGCAGGCGCTGTTTCAGATCGTGTCGGTGCTGGTGATGACCATTGGCGCGTTGGCCGGCAGTATCCTGGCGCCATCACCGGAATGGGCGACGGCGCCGATCGCCACCATGTTCCTTGGCACTGCGGTGGCAACCGTGCCGGCATCGATGTGGATGGCTCGGGTCGGGCGCCGGGTCGGGTTCATTGCCGGCGCCAGCCTGGGCACTTTGGGCGGTTTGCTGGCGGCTGCGGGCATGCTCACCTCCTCATTGCTGCTGCTTTGTCTCGGCACGTTTCTGGCTGGCGCCTATCAGGGCTTCGCCCAGTTCTATCGCTTTGCCGCCGCTGAAGTTGCCGACACCGCCTTCAAGCCGCGCGCCATATCGCTGGTGCTGGCTGGCGGGGTCGTCGCCGCGCTGGTAGGGCCGCTGCTGGCCCGGCTGGGTGGCGACCTGCTGCAACCGGCCTACACTGCCTCGTTCCTGTTCCTGGCCCTCACCTCCCTGCTGGCAGTGGGTGTGCTGCTTGGCGTCAATGTTCCCAAGGCGCTCGATACCGCCGATGAACGGGCCTCGGCTCGACCGCTCATCGACATCGTGCGGCAGCCGATCTATCTGGTGGCGCTGTTTGGCGCGACAATCGGCTATGGCGTCATGATCCTGGCGATGACGGCGACCCCGCTGGCCATGGTGCACCACAATCATGGTCTGGGCGCCACGGCCACGGTCATCCAGTTACACGTGCTCGGCATGTTCCTGCCGTCGTTCTTCACCGGTTCGCTGATTGCCCGCTTCGGCGTGTTGCAGATCATGCTCGCCGGCGTTGTTCTGCTCACCTGTCACGTCTTGATCACCCTGTCCGGCACGGGGTTCTATTCATTCAGCGCCGCCCTGGTGCTGTTGGGGGTAGGCTGGAATTTTCTCTATATCGGTGGCACCAATCTGCTGACCCGCGCCTATAGCACCGCCGAAAAGGGCAAGGCGCAGGCAACCAATGACTTTACCATCTTCGTGGTTGGCCTGTTCGCTTCACTCAGCGCTGGTGTGCTGCAAAACACCATTGGCTGGCAAAATCTCAACCTGGCGCTGCTGCCCTGGCTGGCCATGGCGGGGCTGGCGATTCTCTGGCTTGGTCGCCGCGGTGAGCCGGGTTACTGGTCGGTCGCCTGAAGGGGCCCGCATTCAGTGCTGGTTCAATCGGGCTGACGCCATAGCGGCCCGGTCTGTCTCGCTGGTGCAAAACACGACGCTGTACGCCATTCGCACGGGGTGATCTGTTCAAGGCCGCGCGACGTGACTATTCTCATACACTCCCAACGTGACAAGGTTGATCAATGCTGGCGCTCATCTTTCTCGTGCTGCTGCTCTTGCTGGTGCAGGTTTTCCTGCCGGGCTATTATTTGACCCAGCAGGTCGGGCCGCAGGCGCAGATGGGGCCGCGCGATAACCTTCCCGAGCCAAGTCTGCAACTGGCAAGGGCGCGGCGGGCCTTGGGCAATCTGCAGGAAACGCTGCCGATATTTCTGGTGTTCGCCGTGCTGGCGATTGTGCTGGGCGAGCAGGGCTGGGTCAGCCTGGCCGGGGCAATGCTTTACCTGCTGGGGCGGGCAGGGCACGTGGTGTGCTACATGGCCGCTTTGTCGCCCTGGCGGTCGATCAGCTTCACAGTGGCGCTGGGCGGTCTGGTACTCATGGCACTGCCCTTGCTGCCCCATATCTGGGCTTAGGGCCGGGAAGTGGGCATTGAGGTTGGGAAGGGTCTTGCGAAGCGCCCGCTTTACATTTAGACACAGCCTCGTCTGAAGGGGTTTAGCTCAGTTGGTAGAGCATCGGTCTCCAAAACCGAGGGTCGTGGGTTCGAGTCCCCCAGCCCCTGCCAGGCACTCAAACCAATATATCCAACACATCCAGCAATTCCGGCCTGCCGCCGCAAATTCTATTCAGCGGCGGTTGGCATCCTGTCGGAATGACGGGCCTTTAGCCGGTTGAGCTGATGGGCCGCATGAGCCAGCAACGCCGTGCGTACCTGGTCGGCCGTTGCGCTTGGCACATCGGCTTTCACCTTGAGATCAAGGGCATAGCGGCTGATATTGCCCATGAAGTGTTCTTCAATGCGGACCCGCACGACACCCGTTACCCGCCCCTCAATGGTCGGGTGGGGGGCGTAAAAAGCGATTTCACAGGCCTTTACTTCGAACGACGCGGTACCTGCAGTCATGGCACGCCTCCATTCGTCACACGTTCCAGACCCATTTAAGTCCCGTAGCCATGCCGAATCAAGGACGAATCACGCCGCCCTGCAGGCGTCGTTCATCAGCAGGGTTTTCCCGTCGGGCAAATTGTGCGGGTGGGCTGTTGCATTTGACCGGGAGTTTCTCTAGAAACCCACATTCCAGCCGTGCGGGATTCCTGCGCGGCCTTTGGTTTTGCACCAAAACACCAAAGAGTAGATTCGTTGATGGCCGTGAAGAACCCAATCAAGTTCCTGCAGCAGACGCGGCAGGAAGTTTCCAAAGTCATCTGGCCGGGGCGAAACGAAGTCCTGATCTCCACGATTATGGTGATCGTGTTGGTGCTGGCCGCCAGCCTGTTTTTTCTCGCAGCCGATCAGCTCATTTCTTGGCTTGTCGGGCTGATGCTTTCGATCCGCTAGTCGGGTCTCGGACACACAACATCTAGGAGCGGCGACGCTTTATGGCCATGCGCTGGTATATCGTTCAAGCTTACTCGAACTTCGAGCGCAAGGTGGCGGAAGACATCCGCCAGAAGGTTGCGCAAAAGAAGCTTGACCATCTGTTTGAAGACGTGATCGTGCCGACCGAAAAGGTCGTGGAGATCCGTCGCGGCCGCAAGGTCGATGCTGAACGCAAGTTCTTCCCGGGCTATGTGCTGGTGAAGATGGACATGACCGACGAGGCGTTCCATCTGATCAAGAACACCCCGAAGGTTACCGGCTTTCTCGGTTCGGACAACAAGCCGATGCCGATTTCGGAGAAGGAGGCCCAGGCCATTCTGCAGCAGGTGCAGGAAGGCGTTGAGCATCCCAAGCCATCGATATCGTTCGAAGTGGGCGAGAATGTCCGCGTTTCGGACGGTCCGTTCGCCAGCTTCAATGGCGTGGTGGAAGAAGTCGACGAAGAGCGCGCCCGCCTCAAGGTGGAAGTGTCGATCTTTGGTCGTCCCACCCCGGTGGAGCTCGAATACAGTCAGGTCGAAAAGGTCTGACACTCAAGAATTCCGGTGTGAGCCGGAATATGCCCGGCTCTGGCCGGGTGCAGAAACTGTGGTAGAGGATGGTGCACTGCCAGCACCAGTTCCACCTCAGACCACGGTGTCTAGCCGGCTTTAACTAGTTGGCGCCTACCCGGCCGATTGTGGCCACGAATAGGAGACGGAATTGGCAAAGAAAATCGTTGGCTACGTAAAGCTCCAGGTGCCTGCGGGTTCCGCAACACCATCCCCGCCAATCGGCCCAGCACTGGGTCAGCGCGGTCTGAACATCATGGAATTCTGCAAGGCGTTCAATGCCGCCACGCAGGAAGTGGAAAAGGGTGCGCCCATTCCAGTCGTGATCACTGCCTATGCCGACAAGAGCTTCACCTTTGTGATGAAGCAGCCGCCGGTAACCTACTTCATCAAGAAGGCCGTCAACCTCAAGGCCGGCAGCAAGCTGCCCGGCAAGGAATCGGTTGGCACCATCACCCAGGCTCAGCTGCGTGATATTGCCGAAAAGAAGATGAAGGATCTCAACGCTGACAATATCGACGCTGCTGCATCGATGATTGCCGGCTCTGCCCGTTCCATGGGCATTCAGGTCGAGGGCTGATAAATGGCTGGTAAGAAACTCACCGCAGCCCGCGAGGGCATCGATCGCAACAAGCTGTACAAGCTCGATGAAGCCATCAAGATGGTCAAGTCGCGCGCCGCAGCCAAGTTTGACGAAACCATCGAAATCGCCATCAATCTGGGCGTTGATCCCCGCCACGCTGACCAGATGGTCCGCGGCGTGGTCAACCTGCCCAATGGCACTGGCAAGACCGTGCGCGTTGCCGTGTTCGCCAAGGACGCCAAGGCTGATGAAGCCCGCAAGGCTGGTGCTGACATCGTTGGTGCCGAAGACCTGATGGAAGCCATTTTGGGCGGCAAGATCGATTTCGATCGGTGCATTGCAACGCCTGATATGATGCCGCTGGTCGGTCGCCTGGGCAAGATCCTGGGCCCACGCAATCTGATGCCAAACCCCAAGGTCGGCACGGTTACTCCTGACGTTGCCGGGGCCGTCAAGGCTGCCAAGGGCGGCGCCGTGGAATACCGCGTTGAAAAGGCCGGCATCCTGCATGCTGGCGTTGGCAAGGTGTCGTTCTCGGAAGAAGCCCTGCTGCAGAACATCAAGGCCTTCACCGATGCGGTGATGAAGTCCAAGCCAGCGGGTGCCAAGGGCACCTATGTCAAGCGCGTTGCCGTGTCCTCGACTATGGGCCCGGGCGTGCATGTCGAGCCCGCCTCGGCGATGTAATTCCAATTCCGGGCGGTTTCGATCGCCCGGTTTTTGTCGCTCTTCGGGGCGGCAACAAGTCCTGTCCGAGACTGCCGGTGCCAGCCAATTTGGGTTGGCTTAATGTCGCAAGATGCCAGCATAGATGGGGTGAAGACCGAAATTTTGTCCGCAAGGGCAGGGTGGCGGTTCGAACCAGGCCAGTTGCCCTTTCGGGCAGCACGGTTGACAGGCGTGTAACCGTTGCTCCTCTCCTCCTTTATAGGAGACCGGAGGGCAGCAATTGGCAATGGCCCGACTGACTTTCGTCGGGCTAAATGTGGAGACTAGCAGTGGAAAGAGCGGAAAAGCGTGAGCTTGTCGCATCGCTTCAGTCAGCCCTAACGGGCGCTGGGTCGATCGTACTTGCGCAGAATACCGGTCTGACCGTAGCCAATCTGGAGGTTCTTCGTCGCGAGGTGAAGAGCGCCGGTGGTTTCGTCAAGATCGCTAAAAACCGTCTTGCCAAGCTTGCTCTTAAAGAAACCGACAATGCGGACATGTCGAGCCTACTCGTAGGCCCGATCGTCATCGCTTATGCGGCCGACCCCATGACTGCGCCCAAGATTGCGGCAAAGTTTGCTGAAAAGAACGCGAAATACGTCGTTCTTGGTGGCGCCATGGGCAAGACCGCTCTTGATGCCGAAAACATCAAGGCGCTGTCGACCATGCCGTCGCTGGATGAACTGCGCGCCACGCTTGCCGGGATGCTCAAGCAGCCCGCTACGCGTATCGCATCGGTCATCGTGGCACCGGCTGGCGGCATTGCCCGCGTTTTGGCCGCGCATGCGGAAAAGAGCAACG
This sequence comes from Devosia sp., assembly GCF_030689745.1. Classification (GTDB taxonomy): domain Bacteria; phylum Pseudomonadota; class Alphaproteobacteria; order Rhizobiales; family Devosiaceae; genus Devosia; species Devosia alba. Next base: position 7,071 of record NZ_JAUYGL010000014.1, on the reverse strand, counting down.
AAGCAGCGTAACCCCATCGGTCCTCGCAAGGGACCACTTTGGTTTGAACTGAACACGTAAAAAAGAGAGATTTATCAAATGGCTGATCTCGCCAAGATCGTAGACGACCTGTCTGCCCTGACCGTTCTGGAAGCTTCGGAACTGTCGAAGATGCTGGAAGAGAAGTGGGGCGTTTCCGCCGCCGCTCCTGTTGCTGTTGCTGCCGCTGGCGGCGCTGCTGCTCCAGCTGCTGAAGAAAAGACCGAATTTGACGTGATCCTCGCCTCGTTTGGCGAAAACAAGATCAACGTCATCAAGGAAGTCCGTGCCATCACCGGTCTGGGCCTGGGCGAAGCCAAGGCGCTTGTTGAAGCTGCGCCCAAGGCCGTCAAGGAAGGCGTCAACAAGGCTGAAGCTGAAGACATTCAGAAGAAGCTGGAAGCCGCTGGCGCCAAGGTCGAACTCAAGTAGTTCTGCCACTGCCCTTGAAACTTGCGAGATGGCGCGTTATGTGCCATCTCGCTACTTCGTCTCTACGAGATGATTCGCCGGACCGGTTGGATAGGTCCCTGGCGCCAATTTGCGGAATATATGAAGAATTTGATGTCTGAGGTGCGCTGACGTCCGTTAGACCTCCCGGCTGCTGGCCTGGAGGTATTTGGCGTTTTCGCACCGATGCCTTTCCTTGGGTTGGAATTGCACGATGAGACATCATTCAGCCTGAGAAAATTTGAAGGGCAAATATCCCGAGACCCGACGGCTGATAGTCGGATCTTTGGATATCTGCCTCCGAGACAATCGCACAAGAAACAGGAGCTTTCATGGCTACCACGTTCAACGGCCGCCGCAAGGTACGCAAGTCCTTCGGGTCCATTCGCGAAGTCACGGAGATGCCCAATCTGATCGAGGTCCAGAAGGCCTCCTATGATCAGTTTCTTCTCGTCGACGAGCCAAAAGCTGGCCGTCCCGATGAGGGGCTTCAGTCCGTGTTCCGTTCGGTCTTTCCGATCACTGACTTCTCCAACACCGCATCTCTCGAATTCGTGAAGTACGAATTCGAGCAGCCGAAATACGACATCGATGAGTGCCGTGCGCGCGACATCACGTTCGCTGCCCCGCTCAAGGTGACACTTCGCCTGATCGTGTTTGAAGTCGATGAAGAGACCGGCGCCCGCTCGGTCAAGGACATCAAGGAGCAGGACGTCTATATGGGCGACATGCCCTTCATGACGTCGAACGGCACCTTTATCGTCAATGGCACCGAGCGCGTCATCGTTTCGCAGATGCATCGTTCGCCAGGCGTGTTCTTTGACCACGACAAGGGCAAGACCCATTCGTCGGGCAAGCTGCTGTTTGCTGGCCGCATCATTCCCTACCGTGGTAGCTGGCTCGATATCGAGTTTGATGCCAAGGACGTGGTGTTCGCGCGTATCGATCGTCGCCGCAAGATCCCCGTGACCAGCCTGCTCAAGGCGCTCGGCATGGACACCGAAGAGATCCTGTCGACCTATTACAATACGCTCACCTTCACCAAGACGGCATCGGGCTGGCAGAAGCCCTACGACGCCGAGAAGATGAAGAATGCCAAGCCAAGCCAGGACCTGATCGACGCCAAGACCGGCGACGTGGTGCATGAAGCGGGCAAGAAGCTCTCGGTCCGTCAGGCCAAGAAGCTGGCCGATGACGGCCTGACCCATTTGCTGGCCGTCGATGAAGATCTCTATGGCATGTATGTCGCTGAAGACCTGATCAACATGAAGACCGGCGAGGTCTATATGGAGGCAGGCGACGAGCTCGACGAGAAGAACCTCGAGACGCTGGTTGAACTCGGCTTTGACGAACTGCCGCTCCTCGATATCGATCACGTCAGCATTGGCGGCTATATCCGCAATACGCTGGCCGTGGACAAGAACGAGACGCGCGAAGATGCGCTGTTCGACATCTACCGCGTCATGCGCCCGGGCGAGCCGCCCACCGTCGACACCGCCGAAGCCATGTTCCAGTCGCTGTTCTTTGACAGCGAGCGCTATGACCTGTCCGCCGTCGGCCGCGTCAAGATGAACATGCGCCTCGAGCTCGATGCGCCCGACACCATGCGCACGCTGCGCAAGGAAGACATTGTTGAGGTTGTCCGCACGCTGGTCGACCTGCGCGATGGTCGCGGTGAAATCGACGACATCGACAATCTCGGCAACCGTCGGGTGCGTTCTGTGGGCGAGCTGATGGAAAACTCCTATCGTCTCGGCCTGCTGCGCATGGAACGCGCCATCAAGGAGCGCATGAGCTCGGTCGAAATCGACACGGTCATGCCGCAGGATCTGATCAACGCCAAGCCGGCTGCTGCCGCAGTGCGTGAGTTCTTTGGCTCGAGCCAGCTCAGCCAGTTCATGGACCAGACCAATCCGCTGTCGGAAATCACCCACAAGCGCCGTCTGTCGGCGCTTGGGCCTGGTGGTCTGACCCGTGAACGCGCCGGTTTTGAAGTGCGCGACGTGCATCCGACCCATTACGGCCGGATCTGCCCGATTGAGACCCCCGAAGGTCCCAACATTGGTCTGATCAACTCGCTGTCGACCTTTGCCCGCGTCAACAAGTACGGTTTCATCGAGACCCCGTACCGCAAGATCGTCAACGGCAAGCTGACCGATGACGTGGTCTATCTCTCCGCCATGGAAGAGGCCAAGCACTACGTCGCTCAGGCCAACGTGACCTTCAACGACAAGCTTGAGCTTGAGCACGATCTGGTGGTGGCACGCCACGCCGGTGATAACGGCCTGACGCCCAAGGAAAACGTCGATCTGATGGACGTTTCCCCCAAGCAGATGGTGTCGGTTGCCGCCTCGCTGATCCCGTTCCTCGAGAACGACGACGCCAACCGGGCGCTGATGGGCTCGAACATGCAGCGTCAGGCTGTGCCGCTGCTGCGGGCGCATGCCCCGTTTGTCGGTACCGGCATGGAAGCGATTGTGGCCCGCGATTCCGGCGCCGCCATCGTTGCCAAGCGCAAGGGTATCGTCGACCAGGTGGACGCCACACGTATCGTTATCCGGGCAACCGAAGAAACCGATGCGTCAAAGTCCGGCGTCGACATCTACAATCTGATGAAGTTCCAGCGCTCGAACCAGTCAACCTGCATCAATCAGCGTCCGCTGGTGGTGGTTGGTGATCACATCAATGCTGGCGACATCATTGCTGATGGTCAGTCAACCGAATTGGGTGATCTGGCGCTGGGCCGCAACGTGCTCGTCGCGTTCATGCCCTGGAACGGCTACAACTTCGAAGACTCCATCCTGCTGTCTGAAAAGATTGCGATGAATGACGTCTTCACCTCGATCCACATCGAGGAATATGAAGTGATGGCCCGCGATACCAAGCTTGGTCCCGAGGAAATCACCCGCGACATTCCGAACGTGTCGGAAGAAGCGCTGAAGAGCCTGGACGAAGCCGGCATCGTGCATATCGGTGCCGAAGTGGCACCGGGCGATATCCTCGTCGGCAAGATCACCCCCAAGGGTGAATCGCCGATGACGCCGGAAGAAAAGCTGCTGCGTGCGATCTTTGGCGAAAAGGCCTCTGACGTGCGTGACACCTCCCTGCGCGTGCCGCCGGGTGATGCTGGTACTGTTGTTGAAGTGCGCGTGTTCAATCGCCACGGAATCGACAAGGACGAGCGCGCCATGGCTATCGAGCGCGAGGAAATCGAACGTCTCGCCAAGGACCGTGACGACGAACAGTCGATCCTGGACCGCAACGTCTACGCGCGTCTCAAGGAAATGCTGTTTGGCAAGGCCGCGACAGCGGGCCCCAAGGGCTATGTTGTGGGCACCAAGCTCAACGACCAGATGTTTGAGGCACAGCCGCGTTCGAAGTGGTGGCAGTTTGCGGTTGATGACGACAAGGTCATGACCGAGATGGAAGCCCTTCATGCGCAGTATGAAGAGAGCCGCCGACTGCTTGAGCAGCGCTTCATCGACAAGGTGGACAAGCTGCAGCGCGGTGACGAATTGCCACCGGGCGTGATGAAGATGGTCAAGGTCTTCATCGCTACCAAGCGCAAGATCCAGCCAGGCGACAAGATGGCCGGCCGTCACGGCAACAAGGGCGTAGTATCTCGCATCGTGCCGATCGAAGACATGCCCTATCTCGAAGATGGTACGTCGGTCGACATCGTGCTGAACCCGCTGGGTGTGCCCTCGCGCATGAACGTTGGTCAGATCCTCGAAACGCATCTGGGCTGGGCTTGTGCCGGCATGGGTCGCAAGATCGATGAGATGGTTCGCGCCTATCATCGCAATGGTGATCTCAAGCCACTGCGCCTGGAAATCCAGGACCTGTTTGCCGGTGATGAATCCATCACCGATCTTGACGACGACGGCATGGTTCGTCTCGGCGAGCACCTCTCCAATGGTGTCTCGATCGCGACCCCGGTGTTCGACGGCGCCAAGGAAGCCGACATTGTGGTGATGCTGGAGCGGGCAGGGCTGAAGGCCTCGGGTCAGTCGACAGTGTATGACGGCCGTAGCGGCGAGCAGTTCGATCGCCAGGTGACGGTTGGGTATATCTATATGCTCAAGCTCGACCACCTTGTGGACAACAAGATCCACGCGCGCTCGATCGGCCCGTACTCGCTGGTCACCCAGCAGCCACTGGGCGGCAAGGCGCAGTTCGGCGGTCAGCGCTTCGGCGAGATGGAAGTGTGGGCTCTGGAAGCCTACGGCGCGGCATATACGCTGCAGGAAATGCTTACCATCAAGTCGGACGACGTTGCCGGTCGTACCAAGGTCTACGAAGCCATCGTGCGTGGCGACGATACGTTCGAAGCGGGCATCCCCGAAAGCTTCAACGTTCTGGTCAAGGAAATCCGTTCTCTCGGTCTCAATGTCGAACTCGACATGCGCGAGATCGAAGGCGGCGCCGAACAGGCCGAAGCGGAGCTCGCACCTCCTCAGGAAGCGGCGGAGTAATCCGGCACTTCCTACCCCCATTCATTTTCCGTTCCTGCCGCGGCAACATCGCGGCAGGAACGGATAGAGGAGAGAATTGATGAACCATCATTCCCACGTCATGGACCCGTTCAACCCGGCGGTTCCCGTGCAGACCTTCGATCAGATGAAGATCTCGATTGCCTCGCCAGAGAAGATCCTTTCCTGGTCCTATGGCGAGATCAAGAAGCCCGAAACGATCAACTATCGCACGTTCAAGCCTGAACGCGATGGCCTGTTCTGCGCGCGCATCTTTGGCCCCGTAAAGGACTATGAGTGCCTGTGCGGCAAGTACAAGCGCATGAAGTTCAAGGGCGTCATCTGCGAAAAGTGCGGTGTTGAAGTCACCCTGAGCCGCGTTCGTCGCGAGCGCATGGGGCATATTGAACTCGCTGCGCCGGTTGCCCACATCTGGTTCCTGAAGTCGTTGCCGTCGCGCATCGCGCTGCTGCTCGACATGACGCTCAAGGACATTGAGCGCATCCTGTATTTCGAGAACTACGTTATCCTCGATCCCGGTCTGACGCCCTTCACCCAGCACGAGCTGCTCAATGAAGAGCAGTTCCTGGATGCACAGGACGAATACGGTGCCGACAGTTTCACCGCCAAGATCGGCGCCGAAGCCATTCGCGATATCCTGCTGGCGCTCGATCTGGAAAAGATTGCGGCGAACCTGCGTGTGGAGATTGCCGAGTCCACCACCGAGCTGAAGCCAAAGAAGCTGGCCAAGCGCCTCAAGATCGTCGAGCAGTTCATCGTGTCGGGCAACAAGCCCGAATGGATGATCATGACCATCATTCCGGTCATTCCGCCCGAGCTGCGCCCGCTGGTGCCGCTGGATGGCGGCCGCTTTGCTACGTCCGATCTGAACGATCTGTACCGTCGCGTGATCAACCGGAACAACCGGTTGAAGCGGCTTATTGAATTGCGCGCTCCTGACATCATCATCCGCAACGAAAAGCGCATGCTCCAGGAAGCCGTTGACGCCCTGTTCGACAACGGCCGTCGTGGCCGTACGATCACCGGTGCCAACAAGCGTCCGCTGAAGTCGCTGTCCGACATGCTCAAGGGCAAGCAGGGCCGCTTCCGTCAGAACCTGCTCGGCAAGCGCGTCGACTATTCGGGTCGTTCGGTCATCACCGTGGGTCCGAACCTGATGCTGCACCAGTGCGGTCTGCCCAAGAAGATGGCGCTCGAGCTGTTCAAGCCGTTCATCTATTCGCGTCTGGAAGCCAAGGGCTTCAGCTCGACGGTGAAGCAGGCCAAGAAGCTGGTCGAGAAGGAAAAGCCGGAAGTCTGGGATATCCTGGACGAGGTGATCCGCGAGCATCCAGTGCTGCTGAACCGCGCGCCGACACTGCACCGTCTTGGCATTCAGGCGTTTGAGCCGATCCTGATCGAAGGCAAGGCCATTCGTCTGCATCCGCTCGTCTGCTCGGCCTTCAACGCCGACTTTGACGGCGATCAGATGGCCGTGCACGTTCCGCTGTCGCTCGAAGCGCAGCTGGAAGCGCGCGTGCTGATGATGTCGACCAACAACATCCTGCATCCTGCCAATGGCCAGCCGATCATCGTGCCGAGCCAGGACATCGTGCTGGGTCTGTACTACCTCTCGCTGATGAACGAGAACGAGCCAGGTGAAGGCATGGCATTCGGCTCGATCGCCGAGCTCGAGCATGCCATCGACACCAAGGTGGTCACGCTGCACAGCAAGATCAAAGGCCGTGTCAGCTCGTTTGATGCGGACGGCAATGAAACGACCGAGATCGTGGAAACGACCCCCGGCCGTATGCTGATTGGGCAGATCCTGCCCAAGAGCGCCAAGGTGCCGTTCTCGACGGCCAACCAGCTGATGACCAAGAAGATGATCTCCAAGATGATCGACACGGTGTACCGTGGCTGCGGTCAGAAAGAGACCGTGATCTTCTGTGACCGAGTCATGCAGCTGGGCTTCAAGAACGCCTGTGATGCCGGCATTTCGTTCGGCAAGGACGACATGGTTATCCCGGCTTCCAAGTACACCATCGTGGAAGCGGCGCGTAAGCAGGTCGAAGAGTTCGAGCAGCAGTACAATGACGGCCTGATCACTCAGGGCGAAAAGTACAACAAG
>NZ_JAUYGL010000005.1 GCF_030689745.1 Devosia sp. | reverse complement strand
CAACACCCGTGCATGGGGGATTGCGGCTGCCGCCTGCAGCGCCGACAGGATCGAGCGTTTGGCGGCGGCCGCAAACCCGGCCGCGCGCGCCATTCCGGCAATCGTCTCGGCCTTGTGGGCATTGGGCTCGCCCGGCACGGTCAGCGTGAAGATCTGCTGCACCTGGCCGGCAAACGGTTTGAGAAAATCTGCCGGATGGCGCGTGTTCATCATGCCCATGATCAGCACCAGCGGCGCTGGCCGTGTCTGGTTCATCTCGGCGATGACCCGGGCCAGGGCGGTGGCGCCGTGCTCATTGTGCCCGCCATCCAGCCACAGCTCGCCGCCCGGCCCCAGCACATCGCGCAGCCGGCCATGCAGCGCCATCATGCGCGCCGGCCACACCACCTGGCGCAGGCCCTGGGCCAGCGCCGCCGCATCGACCGGCAGACCGAAATGCCGCGTCGCGGCAATCGCCAGCGCCGCATTGTCAAACTGGTGGGCGCCGATCAGCGCCGGCGGCGGCAGGTCGAGCAGCCCGTCCTCGTCCTGATAGACCAGCCGGCCATCCTGGGCCGCACCGTGGAAATCCTCGCCCTGCCAGATCGGCCTGACCCCCAGCCGCCGGGCGGCCCGCTCGATCACCGCATGCGCCGCGTCCTGCTGCAGCCCGATCACCGCCTGGCTGCCGCGCTTGAGAATGCCGGCCTTGTTGGCGGCGATCTCGGCAATGGTGGTGCCCAGAAATCCCTGATGGTCCAGCGCCACCGGGGTGATGATCACCCCCAGCGGCTGCGCCACCACATTGGTGGTGTCATAGGTGCCGCCCATGCCGGTTTCGAGCAGCAGATAATCCGCTGCAGTTTCGGCAAAGAGCACCAGGGCGGCCACGGTGGTCACCTCGAAAAACGTGATCGGCCGCCCCGCATTGACCGCCTCGACCCGCTCGAGCACCTGGTTGAGCCGGCGCGTGCCGACCAGTTTGCCGGCGAGGCGAATGCGCTCGTTGAAGCGCACCAGATGCGGGGAATTATAGACATGCACGCTCTTGCCGGCGGCCTCGAGAAAGGCGCGCAGATAGGCAATCGTCGAGCCCTTGCCATTGGTGCCCGCAACATGGATTACCGGCGGCAGATTGTCCTGCGGCCGCCCCATCGCCTCCAGCAGCGGCATCATGCGCTCCAGGCTGAGATCGATCAGCTTGGGGTGCAGCTGCGCCAGGCGCTTGAGGATGGCATCGGTTCGCGACATGAGGGTTCACCAGAGCTCGTGGAGCCCCGGTTTACGCCGCCGGGCCGGGCCGGCTCAAGGGCTTCCGCGCAGTGTCGTCAATATAGCCCCGAAAAGCCCCAGGGCGTATCGACGCTGGCTGACCGGTGTGGTTGTCGGGGCCAGAAGACATCGCAAGGACGCCGGCGGCGTCCCTGGTGTTCTGGGTCGCCTAAAGCGGGGCAGGCCCGCTATTCGGCATGGGCTGCCTGAGGCGGGGTATCCAGATCGCCATCGTCGCCCTCGGCCGCCACGGCGGCGTCACGCATCGTGCTGCGCGCGATGGTGGTCACGGCGGTACTGGCCAGGGCGTCGGGCGCATCGTTCCGGGTCAGGATGGCGGCGAGCGAGCCGATGGTGGAGCGCAGATCGTGGCGATGCACCACCATGTCCACCATGCCGTGTTCATAGAGATATTCGGAGCGCTGGAAGCCCTTGGGCAGCTTCTCGCGAATGGTCTGCTCGATCACCCGGGCGCCGGCAAAGCCGATGCGCGCGCCGGGTTCGGCAATATGCACATCGCCCAGCATGGCGTAGGAGGCGGTGACGCCGCCCGTGGTCGGATCGGTGAACACCACAAAGAACGGCAGGCCGGCCTCGCGCAGCCGCAGCACGGCCACGGTGGTGCGCGGCATCTGCATCAGGCTGAGCACGCCTTCCTGCATGCGCGCGCCGCCCGAAGCGACGAACAGCACGAATGGCGTCTTGCTATTGGCCGCGGTCTCCAGCCCGGTAATGATGCCCTGGCCGGCCGCCATGCCGAGCGAGCCGCCCATGAAATCGAAATCCTGCACCGCCACGGTAATGGCGCGCTCGAACAGCTTGCCGGTCGCCACCAGCACGGCATCGTCATAGCCGGTCTTGGCCCGGCTCTCCTTGAGGCGGTCGGTATAGCGCTTCTGGTCGCGGAATTTCAGCGGATCGAGCGGCACGCTGGGCAGCTGGACCAGCTTGTAGGCGCCGTCGTCAAAGAATGTCTTCAGCCGGTCAGCCGGCTTGATCTTCATGTGGTAGCCCGAATTGGGCACCACCCACTGATTGGCCTCGAGATCGCGATAGAACACCATCTCGCCGGACTCGGGATCCTTGACCCACAAATTCTCGGCAATCTGCGACCTGTCGCCCAGAATGGAGCGGATTTTGGGGCGGACGAAGTTATCGATCCAGTTCATGGCGGGCCTCGCGTGGTGACACAGGCGTCACCTAAGCTTGAAATTGTGGCATTTCTTATCAGGGTGAGGGCAGGAGGGCAAAGGGTGGCGTGGTGCCTGTGCACAGTCCCCCTACCTAGCCTCCCCCTGGAGGGAGAGGGACCGTTTCGCTGGCGGGCGCGATCGTGCCGGATGCAGGGTCTGTCCCTCCCCCTCCAGGGGGAGGTCGGGCGGGGGTTACCCCCGCGCCCGCTTCACCCCGGCAAAGATATCGGCGACCAGCTCGCGCACCGCGCTCACCGTGGTGGGGCCGGCCTTGCCATCGACCAGCGAGCGGGCCACCGCATCGACCAGCACCGTGCCCACCACGATGCCATCGGCATGCTTGCCGATATCGGCAGCATCCTCGGCCGTCTTGATGCCGAAACCCACCGCTACCGGCAGGTCGGTATGGCGCTTGATGCGGTCCACCGCTTCACCCACCGCGCCGCGCGACTTGATCGCCGCGCCGGTGACGCCGGTCATCGACACATAATAGACAAAGCCCGAGGTGTTCCTGAGCACCGCCGGCAGGCGCTTGTCATCGGTGGTCGGCGTGGTCAGCCGGATGAAGTTGAGCCCGGCGGCCATGGCCGGCAGGCACAATTCGTCATCTTCCTCGGGCGGCAGATCGACAATGATCAGCCCATCGACCCCGGCAGCCTTGGCCGCGGTGACAAAGGCGGGCACGCCGAAACTGTAGATCGGGTTGTAATAGCCCATCAGCACGATCGGGGTGGTCTCGTCCTTGCGGCGGAAATCCTCCACCATGCCGAGCACGCCGCGCAGCGTCTGCCCGGCCGCCAGCGCCCGCTGTCCGCCCAGCTGGATGGCGACGCCATCGGCCATCGGATCGGAGAACGGCATGCCCAGCTCGATAATGTCGGCCCCCGCCTGCGGCAGCGCCTCCAGGATTGCCTGGCCCGTCGCCAGATCGGGGTCGCCCGCCATGATGAAGGTCACCAGCGCCGGGCGGCCTTCGGCCTTGAGCGCGGCAAACCGCGTGTCGATGCGTGTGGTCATTTGAGCAGCCCCAGATATTTGCCGACGCTCTCGACGTCCTTGTCGCCGCGCCCGGACAGGCACAGCACGATTGACTGCTCCTCGCCCATGGTCGGCGCGATCTTCATCAACTGCGCCAGCCCATGGGCGCTTTCCAGCGCCGGGATGATGCCTTCGAGCCTGGTGCACAGCTGGAAGGCTGCCAGCGCCTCATCGTCGGTGATGGGTGCATAGGTCACCCGCTTTGTATCATGCAGGAAGGAATGCTCGGGGCCGACGCCGGGGTAGTCGAGCCCCGCCGAAATCGAATGGCCCTCCAGAATCTGCCCGTCACCGTCCTGCAGCAGATAGGTGCGGTTGCCGTGCAGCACGCCGGGGCGGCCGCCGGTCATGCTGGCGGCGTGGCCGTTTTCGACATCGATGCCGTGCCCGCCCGCTTCGGCGCCGTAGAGCCTGACGTCGGCATCGTCGAGAAAGGCATGGAAGGCGCCAATGGCATTGCTGCCGCCGCCGACGCAGGCCACCACGGCGTCCGGCAGGCCGCCTTCAGCCTCGGCAAACTGCTGCTTGATCTCGGTGCCGATCACGCTCTGGAAGTCGCGCACCATTTCGGGATAGGGGTGCGGGCCCGCCGCCGTGCCGATCAGATAATAGGTGCTGTCGACATTGGTCACCCAGTCGCGCAGCGCCTCGTTCATGGCGTCCTTGAGCGTGCCGGCGCCCGCGGTCACCGCGCGCACTTCGGCGCCCAGCATTTTCATGCGCAGCACATTGGGCATTTGCCGCTCGACGTCGGTGGCGCCCATGAAAATGGTGCAGGGCAGATCGAACTTGGCGCAGACGGTGGCCGTGGCCACGCCATGCTGGCCGGCGCCGGTTTCCGCGATTACCCGGGTCTTGCCCATGCGCCGGGCCAAGAGGATCTGGCCCAGGCAATTATT
>NZ_JAUYGL010000238.1 GCF_030689745.1 Devosia sp. | reverse complement strand
TGGGCATGCTGGGCGGCTAGCGCGGCTCGTCTTGCTGAAGTCTCCAGCGCAGTACAATCTGAGCGACCGGAGATACGCGCGGGGATCGCAGCATGACAGATCAGGTAGTCCATCATGGCGCGTGCTTGTGCGGAGCGGTGCGGTTTACAGTGCAGGGTAATTTGCCCGCGGCATCGGCCTGTCACTGTACGATGTGCCGCAAGCACACCGGCCACTATGAGGCAGGGGTCGATGTGCCGCGCGCGGCAGTGGCCATGACCGGCGTGGACCAGATCGCCTGGTATCAGTCTTCGGCCAAGGTACGGCGTGGGTTCTGTTCGGTGTGCGGCTCGTCAATGTTCTTTGATCCGCTGGAACGCGACTGGATCGGCATCAATATGGGCGCGTTTGATGGCGCCACCCACACAAGACTGGCCTTGCACATCTTCGTGGCCGACAAGGGTGACTATTACGACATCACCGACGGGTTGCCGCAAAACCAGCAATAGCAGAAGGGGCATTGTTTCCGACCCAACTCGGATCGGCCCGCAGTTTGAGCGCGGATTGCCCGCCGCCTATGACGCGGCCATCGCCTCGCGCAGGCGGGGAAAGCCGAGGCCGGTGTAACGCCCAACCTGCAAGATAGTTTCCGTGGCCGGAAACTGTTGGGCGCGCCTCGTGATTGTACTATCCTTGCCGGACCGGCCCCACTGCGTCGAGGAGACCCACCATGTACACTTTTGACAAAACGCTGACCGACACGACATTCGAGGCGGCGATCGCCCACACCAAGCAGGCATTGGCGGCCAAGGGCTTTGGCATTCTGACCGAAATTGACGTGCAGAAAACCATGAAGACCAAGCTGGACGAAACCATGCCCGGCTATGCCATTCTGGGGGCCTGCAACCCAAAAATGGCCTTTGAGGCGCTCAAGCTGTAGCCGCGGGTGGGCGCTATGCTGCCCTGCAACGTGATTGTGCGGGAACTGGCTGACGGATCGGTCGAGGTCAGTGCCATTGACCCGGTGGCCTCGATGAGCGCCATCGAGAACGCCGAACTGCATGGCGTTGCCGGTCAGGTGCGTCAGATGCTGTCTGACGTCATGGCGTCGCTATAGCCTTGGCTGGGTTGCACTGACTTCCCGGTCAACAGGGCGATGGTAGCGAGCAGTAAATCGCCTGCCGTTGCCGCCCAGTCCTAGCCGCGATTGCCGCAGCGGGATTCGGCAAGCTTGTTGGCAAAGCGGGTGCGCATCGCCTGATGCGGCGGGATCAGCCGGACCAGGGTGAACAACTGGTTGGTGGCCGACTCCACCACCAGAACGCCCTCGGCAACATCGAGTTGCTGTTGGGCCAGCAGCCGGGTCTGCGCCGCATTGAAGATGCCCAGATCCAGCGTCTGGCCGATGCCATCGCGATTGGTGGTCGAGTAGATGATCACACCCGCCGCATTGAAAATGGCCACCGACCAGGGCGCGTCCGGCAGTACGCCGCTGAGATAGCCGGGGTCCTGGGCCAGATCGAGACGGCACACCCCGTAGATCAGCATCGGGTCCAGCCCGAGCGGATTGGGCTCCCCGGGCGCGAGATCGGGCAGCACCACCATCTTGTTGTCCGCGTCGAGCGCGGCGATCCGGGTCCAGACCGTGTCGTCATCGAGCAGGGGCAGGGTGAGGATGACCATGATGTGGATGATGCCACCCAGCACCACGCCGCCGATCAGCCAGAGCAGAAACCGGGTCATGAACAATTGCCCCGACTGATGGTAGGCATGGATTCGTCGCTGGAGAAGCCCGAGAACACTGCCGTGTCATAAAGGCTGAGCACCAGGGTGAACGGCCCGTCACCAGTCAGTTCGAGCCAATTGCCCGGCATCAGCCCGGTGCCCACCGCGATGTCGATGGCGCCGTTATTGGGTCGCGCCAGGCCGCTCGATCGCATGGCCGGTTCGGCGTCGGGCGCCGCAACATTGCGGCCATCGGCATCGAGCGCCACCAGGGTCCAGCCTGTCGCCAGCGGCGTCTTGCCCCGGATGCGATAGCTGCAGTCGCGGCTCAGCGGCCGGTCATCGGCATCGACGCTGGCAGTAAAGCGGAGCCCTTCGGCCTGCCCAAGCTGCAAGCTGGCCTCGCGTGACAAGAGGCTGCGCGTATAGGGATTGGGGGCAGCCGCGCCGACATCGGGCCAGGCGATCCATGGTCCGACCTGCACGGCGCCGAACAGCCGGCCATCGGTGAGCGCATAGTAGCTCAGCCCGAACCCCACGCTCAACGCCACCGTGATCATCATCAGTAGATAGAGGACAAACCGCACGGTCTAGCAGCTCTGGGTGAAAATCGGCATGGGCGGCAAAGACCTGCGCGGGGGGGCTGGTCTAGCCTATAGCAAGGGGGTGCCGCGGGCGGAAGGGCGGATCAGAAGATCACACCAGATCATCCATGCCGATGCGCAGCGTTTCTGCCAGTTTGCGCAATCTGCATGCGATTGTCGCCCGACGCCGCCTGGGTCAGGTCCCGATAGACGCGGACCGGGATTTCCCGCGCCGGCAGCCGATCAAAGGCCCAAGGAATCAACCCTTAGTCCCCATGCCTACAATTCCTCGACAGCCGGCGGCAGGGGCGCGCTGGCTTGGGTGGTGACGCTTCCTTCATCCTGGCCGGCTTTGAACAGATCGGTCAGGATAACCAACTTGCGCGCGGCTTCGGGCGTCAGGCTGGGCGGGCGTTCCGGCACAGTCTCCTCTACGCCATCGGCCTCGGCCAGCATGGGTGGCTCGGGTACGAAGTCGACCCCGAATACCGGCCTGATCGCGATATTGGTGTGCGCATAGGCCATGAATTTCTGAAAGGCGATGGCCGGCAGGGTGCCGCCGGTCAGGGTGTTGGTGGGGTGATAGTCGTCATTGCCGAACCAGACTGCGGCGACGTAATTGCCGGTGAAACCGCAGAACCAGGCGTCGCGATACGATGAGGTAGTGCCCGACTTGCCCAGGACCGGCACGCCCGGCACGTCGGCGCGCCGCCCGGTGCCGCCGGTCACCACGCCGCGCAGCATCGAATTCATGTTGGCCACGGTGGTCTGGCTCAACACACGCTCGCGGGCGGCATTGGGATCAAGCTCATAGACCGGCTCGCCATCCAGAGTGGACATGCGGGTAATGCCGAAGGCCGGCGTCTTGAGGCCGTCATTGGCCATCACAGCGTAGGAGGAGGCCATGTCCAGCACAGAAACCGAGGCGACGCCCAGCGCCAGCGAGCGGGTGACAGGATAATCGGCCTGCAGGCCCATGCGGTGGCTGAGCGCCGCCACCGGCTCGCGGCCGGTCTTGATCGACAGTGTCACCGCCACGGTATTGAGCGACTGCGCAAAGGCGCTGGCCAGCGTGACACTGCCCTTGTAATTGCGGCCATAATTCTGCGGGCACCAATCGCCAATACACACCGGGCGGTCGGTGATGTGGTCATTCGGCGTCAACCCCAGTTGCTCCATCGCCTCGGCATAGACAAAAACCTTGTACGCGGAGCCGGGCTGCCGATTGGACACGATGGCGCGGTTGAACTGGCTCTTGCCGTAATCGACACCCCCCACCATAGCGCGAATGGCGCCACTGGTATCGGTGACCACCATGGCCGCCTGCTCGACATCATAGCGTTCGGTGCCCTCGCGCACGGTCGAGATCACGGCTTCTTCGGCGTATTTTTGCAGTGTGGTGTCGATGGTGGTGCGGACCACAAAATTGTTGGTGCTGTGATCATGGCTTTCGATCAGCGTCTTGGCTTCCACAAAGGCCCAATCGAGGAAATAGTTTGGCGAATTGGCGTCGGCCACCCGATCGATCGGGGTGGCAGGGTGGCGCCGGGCCGCAGTGACCTGTCCTTCGGTAAGAAAGCTTGCCGCCACCATATTGCTCAGCACCAGATTGGCGCGGCCACGGGCGGCGGCCAGATCGACATGGGGGGCATAGCGGGTTGGGGCTTTGAACAGGCCCGACAGCATGGCCGCTTCCGCCAGGCTGATATCCTGCACCTTCTTGCCGAAATAGTAGTCCGAGGCGGCCACCACGCCAAAATTGCCGCCGCCCATATAGGCGTTGTCAAAATAGAGCTTGAGGATATCGTCCTTGGAATAGTGCCACTCCAGCCAGACCGCCAGAAATGCCTCGATGATCTTGCGCTCCAGGGTGCGTTCCGAGCTCAAAAACAGGTTCTTGGCCAGCTGCTGGGTGATCGAGGAGCCGCCCTGGGTGCCGCTATCGCCGCCGGCATTGCTGACCAGGGCCCGCAGCGTGCCCACCACATCGATGCCGAAATGGTCATAAAAGCGCCGGTCTTCGGTCGCCAGCGTCGCCTTGATCAGATAATCGGGCATGTCGGCCAGCGGTACTGAATCGTCCGAGCGAATGCCGCGGCGGCCGATCTCGGTGCCGAAGCGATCAAGAAACACCACCGAATAGTCTTCGGCCTTGTTGAACTCGCCGGTGGCGGTGGCGTCAAAGGCGGGCAGGGCCAGCGCCACCATCAGCACGCAGCCAATGGCCAGAAACGACAGCCCGTCCGACACGATCTCGACCACTAGCCGCTTGAAGCCGCTGACATGGAAGATCGACATGAAATCCTGAAACCGCGTCCAGCCCCGTCCCAGCGACTGGCCGGAATCATAGAGCGAGGAATCCAGCCACGCATCGGCCGCCAGCATGCCGGAAGACTTCTTGCGCTTTTCCTTGGTAAAGAACGGGTCCTGCACCAGAATTCCTCAAATGGCGGTCACGCAGTGTTGTCCACGCCACCACGCCGCAGCAAGTTGGTTGCTGGAATATGATTGCGCATGCTTGTAGACAAGCGCAAACCGATCTCCTGCTTATCACGACCGGATTAAAATGGCCTTCTGGGAAGAAAAAACCCTCGATCAAATGACCGAGACCGAGTGGGAAGCGCTGTGCGACGGCTGCGGCCGCTGCTGCCTGCTCAAACTCGAGGACGAAGACAGCGGGCTGATCATCACCTCCGATGTGCGGTGCGAATTGCTCGACGGCGATAGCTGTGTCTGCACCGACTATCCCAACCGGCAGTCCAAGGTGCCCGACTGCATCAAGCTGACCTTGCAGAACGTCACCGAGATCGAGTGGATTCCCAAAACCTGCGCCTATCGCCGCATCGCCGAGGGCAAGGGTCTGGCCTGGTGGCACCCGCTGGTTTCGGGCGACCCGCAAACCGTTATCGATGTTGGCGTTTCGGTCTCCGGCCGCACCATGCTGGAATCCGACGTCGACCCCGACACCTGGGAAGAGCACGCCGTCGAATGGCCCGAATGGGAGCCGCCCGAGGCGCTTTAGGACGCTGCAAATGCCAGCATTGGCGCGAAATCATGCTGATCGGCTGCCCGCAAGGCCCTGAGATAGGCGCTGCGGATCTCGCCGGCCGTGTCGAGGCTATGGCGCCCCCAGGTCAGGGTCGGACCAGGCCACAGCCTGCACTAGAACATCACAAAACCAGGCCATAGCCTGGAAGTAGGCCTCAATCTGCCGCGCGATGCGGCAGTATTGCGCGGCGGCGGTAGGGCATGCGGGTCTGGGATTGGCGGGTTTGTTTACAGCCCGTTAACCATCTTGTGAATTGATGTCAGCGTGCACGAGACCTGCAAAGCCTAGGACGGGCGCCGATATGATTGACACAGTGATCGACAAGAATCTGGCAGAACCATTCTGGTCGCGCGTCCGTACCGCGCTCGGCGCCTTGCGCCCGACAACCAGGGACGCGCAGCCCGATTCGAGCCAGCCGGTGATTGCCCGCGCCATGGGCATGCGGCCCAAGCTGGGGGCGCCGATTGAGGCCGCACTCGTCGGAGGCTGGACCAGTGCTGCTGCCGGACATGTTTCGCTGTCGCTGCTGGTGATCGAAATCGACCGCATGCACGATTATCTCGGCGCCTATGGCAAGCCGGCGGCTGATGACTGCGTTGGCAGCGTGATGCGCGCCATCGCGCAGAACCTGCCCCGTCCCGGTGATGTCTGCCTGCTCTGGGGTACGGCCACTTTCGTTATCGTGCTGCCTGATCTGCCCGTATTGATGGCCCGCGCCAGCGCTGCCAAGATTCACGATGCCATCCGCCATCTCGGCCTGGCGCACAAGGAAAGCCATGTCGGCGGTGTCACGGTAAGCATGGGCCTGGCGGTGAGCAATCCGCGCGGCAATTACGACAGGAAATTCTTCCAGACCGGGCTGGACGCGCTGAAAAAGGCGCAGCGCAAGGGTCTTGGTCGCGTCGAGACCATCGATCTGCGCCCCGCCCAGGAGCGCAAGCGCAAAAAGAGCGCCTGACCCCGGCTTGCACCGCCCGTCCTGAGCCCTTATGACGGCCATCCCCCGGCGCCCCGCGCCGGCTTTCCCGTGGATGACCGGCAATGACCCAAGCTTGCGGCCTCGACTTTGGCACATCCAACTCCACCATGGGGCAGGTGGGCGCCGATGGCGTGCCGCAGCTGCTGGCGCTCGAAGACGGCAAATCCACTATTGCCAGCGTGCTGTTCTTCGGCTTTGAGGATGACAGCATCCATATCGGCCGCCAGGCCGTTGCTGAATATGTCTCCGGCGCCGACGGACGGCTGATGCGCTCGCTCAAAAGCGTGCTCGGCACCGCGCTGATGGGCGACAGCACGCGCGTCAAGGCCACCAGCTATGGCTTTATCGAGATCCTGGGCCTGTTCATCGCCCGGGTCAAGGCGCGGGCCGAGACCGAACTGGGCGCAAGGCTCGACAGTGTGGTGTGCGGCCGCCCGGTGCATTTCGTCGATGATGACCCGGTGGCCGACTCTGCCGCGCAGGCCCAGCTGGAGCAGGCGGTGCGGGCGCAGGGGTTCAAGCATGTCGCGTTCCAGTTTGAGCCGATTGCCGCCGCGCTCGACTATGAGCGGCAGGTGCGCAATGAAAAACTGGCGCTGATCGCCGATCTGGGCGGCGGCACCGCTGATTTTTCGCTGGTCCGGGTCTCGCCGCAACGCGCCCGCGCCAGCGATCGCAGCGGCGATATTCTGGCGACGGCGGGCGTGCATGTCGGCGGCACCGATTTTGACCGGCTGCTGGCAATGGCCAAGATCATGCCGGAACTGGGGCTGGGCACGCGGACCCGGGATGGCAAGCGGCATTTGCCGGTGGCGCCCTATCACGACCTGTCCACCTGGCACCGCATCAACCGGCTCTATACCGCCCAGGCGCTGCGCGATCTGCGCAGTACGCGGCGCGAAGCGCAGGCCAGCGAGCGGGTCGGGACCATGATCGCGCTGATCGAGGACCGGCTCGGGCACCGGCTGATTGGCGCCGTGGAGGCCGCCAAGATCGAGCTCTCCGATGCCAATAGCACTCTGTTAACATTTGCTGTGCGCGACCAGCTGCTGACAGCGGCCATTTCAATTGACGATTTCAACCACGCGCTGGCCGGTTCGGTCCAGCGCATCGAAAACACCATTGCCGAAACGCTGCGGCGGGCCGGGATCACCGCCGACCAGGTCGACAGCCTGATCCTGACCGGCGGCTCGACCCAGGTGCCCGCCATTGCCCGGCGCCTCGCCGCGCTGTTTCCGGCCGCTGAACTGGTGCGCACCGATGTGCTGGGCAGCGTCGGGCTGGGGCTGGCCCTGGAGGCCGCACGCCAGTTCGGACCGCGCAGCTGATCGTTCGGCGCGAGGCAGGGCAGACGATTTTCGAACCCTTTGCCCGCGCCTGCGTTGTACCGGTTTGGGGTTCTCGATGAGTCAGATCACATTCCAGTTACGCCAGCTTGTCCAGCGCATGTGGTTCCTGCCGGCGGCGTTTTCGCTGATCGCGGTGCTGAGCATCGCAATTGCCTGGTTTCTGGCCCGCTTTGCCCCCGAAACCCTGCCCTTCACCATGCCCTCCAATGGCGTGATGTCGATCCTGACGATTCTGGCGTCCAGCCTGCTGACGGTGGCGGTCTTTGCCCTCTCGACCATGGTCAGTGCGCTGTCGAGCGCCTCGGCCTCGACCTCGCCGCGCGCCATGCCGCTGATTACCGGCGACCGCAGCGCCCAGACCTCGATTTCGGTCTTTATCGGCGCCTTCCTGTTTTCCATTGTCGGCATTATCGGGCTGTCAGCCGGGCTCTATAGCGAGGCCGGGCGGCTGTTTCTGTTTGTGGTGACGCTGGGCGTGGTGGTGCTGGTGGTGACGGCGCTGATCCGCTGGATCGGCCAGATCTCGGCAATCGGCCGGGTCGGCCAGACCATTGACCGGGTCGAGAAGGCGACGTGTGATGCCCTGGCCATGGTCACCGACCCGCCCAATTTCGATTGCCAGCTGCAGCTCGTGGCGCCGCAGGGTAGCCCGCTATTTGCCGATAGCGTGGGCTATGTGCAGCATGTCGACGCCAGCGAACTGCAGCGGCTTGCCCAGGAAAATCAGCTGACCATCGCCATCACGGCGCGGCCGGGCGCCTATGTCGCCCCCAACCGGCCGCTGATGCGGATCGAGGGCGTGGTGTCCGAAAAGCTGGTCGAGGAGCTGGTGGGGGCCTTCGTGGTGGGCGACAGCCGCACCTTTTACAGCGATCCGCGCTTTGGCCTGGTGGTGCTGAGCGAAATTGCCAGCAAGGCGCTGTCGCCGGGCATCAATGATGCCGGTACTGCCATTGATGTGATCGGCACGCTGGTGCGGGTGCTGGTGGACCGCCAGCCCATCGAGCCGCCCGCGGCGTCGCGCCATGCCCTGGTATCGGCGCCGCCGCTCGACCCGCGCGATCTGATCGAGGACGCCTTCCGCCCGATTGCCCGCGACGGCGCCGCCAGTATCGAAGTGGTGCTGCGGCTATTGGCGGGACTGAACACGCTGGCCTTTGCCAGCCCGGCGCTCAAGCAGCCCGCCCTGGCCATGGCGCGCGACGCCGCGGCGCGGGCGCGCCAGGCGCTGACGGCAGAGAGTGACCTCAAGACGCTGGAGGCCGCGGCGGCATTTGCCGAGGAGGGGTAGGGGCGAAGGGGCGCGGCACTGGCATAGAGCAGGAGGGAAGGGCCATGCCCCACCCCCCTGAGCAATCAGTGGATGCTTCAGAACCGGTAGTTGAGGCCCAGTTTGACCATGTGCGCGTGTGACTTGATATCGCTCGCACCGAGATTGGCGATGGTATTGATCGGCGCCTGGACGGTGGCGAAGTCGTAATAGGCATACTCGGCTTTGACGCTCACTGCATCGGTGACGGCAAGCTCGGCACCGCCGCCAAGGGTCCAGCCCCAGACGGTTGAAGAGAATGAGCCGCTAGAGGCAGGGGCAGCGGGGGTGGTTGACGCCGTGATGCCGCCCACCGCCAGGCCTGCCGTGCCGAACACCAGCACGCGGTCGAGCGCAATGCCGCCTCGCAGCTTGGCGGAACCGGCCCAGTCCAGCGCACCGTGGCACTCATAAGCAGGCGCGCCAGCGCAGGTGGCGCTGCCCTTCACGCCGCTCCAGGCGAGATCACCCTCGGCCCCGACGACAAAATTGTCGAACTGTGTATTGACCCCGACAGTGCCGCCCAGCAGGGCGCCCTCCACGTCGACGGGAGAGACCGACCCGTTGGCCACACCGGTGCTGGTGGCGCGCCCGGCGCCATAGCCGGCATAGACGCCGGCATAGAACCCGCTCCACGAAAACGGGGCGGAGGGGATGTCAATAATGGGGGGATACATGGTGCCGAAGTCGGCGGCGCTGGCGCTGGAGACGCCCGCCGTCGCGGCCACCATTGAAATAATCAATCTGCAAACTGTCTTCACTAAAGCCTCCATCATGGTGAAAACAATGTGCATCATCTGGGTTAAGCAAGGATTTAGTGACGCAATTGAGCAACATGCCCAGCAACACCCCGGCCATCGCATGGCGCAGTCTTGATGGCGCAGGGTTTTCGGCGTGAGCGGTCGCGGGGTGCGGCGCTGGGGCCCAGCGGGTGCTCAGGACGGACCTTGTGGATGGCGGGGGCGCGCCAGGTGCCGACGGCGCAGTGGCCCAAAGAGGCTGGAGACAGCGGCGGCGTTTGCGGAGGAAGGCGTGGAGAGAGGGGCTGTATGCGAAAGGGCCCGGTTCAGGCAGTTGGCTTGATCGGCATTGTGGAACGCGGCTTTAACGACGCAAAAAGGGACCAGCAGGTTGGGGCAAGTGACACGAAAAGTGGACCTTGCAATGCCGCCCTATTGCCATCAGTGGACGAACTCAGTGAGAAAGTCTTTCAAACAATGGACGCCAAGGTTTTCCAGAGCCAGACTTAGAAAAACTCCGAAGTATGGGCAGCGTGTTGTTAGGCGCATTAGTCGGAAAAACTACAAGAAGCCCCAGGCCTCCAAAGCCAAGCGGCCTTCGTTTGTCAATTTTGCTACCAAGATCCACACACAGTGATTTTGCGCGTTCCCATTCTACCTCAGACCCAAATCCGGATTTATCAGGTGGAAGGGCAAGGTTCTCATGGCCAAGTATTTGGCATGAATGGAAATCCACATCAACGTCTACTATTTTGGCTAGTCTACTCAGTATCAACTTCTGCCCTTCTTGCGTGGCAGCAAGTGTAATAACTCGTACTTTTGTTGTGGAAAGTACACTTATGTTTTCTTCAGTAAATTTAGAGACATTTCCGGAAAGGGACTCTCCCGTTGCCGCAATATCGTCAATGACTACGACGGCGGAAATGGGCCCTGAATCCGAAACGAGAGCGGCATATCTCTCCGAAAAATTGACCTGGCTGATTATGTTTTTGGCGCTAATCTTGTTCTCTTCGGCATATAGGGCAGCGTAGCCGTTGCCGCTTTTGCCCTCACCATCCACGTAAGTGATTACCACATCTGTCCGCCTTTCGTTGCGCGTCCTAGTGATCGGCACCGGCAGGGTGGGTCTTAGTATCGTGAAAGCTTCTCTTACTCGTTCTCGCACATGGGCTTCGCTGAATACCTTGGTGCGCTTCAAAAGTGTGAATAGCACTCTCTGATCCTTGGGACTCTCTACCTGTTGATACCAAGCGCGTATGTCGTCAGTCCCGATCTGCTGACCTCTGTATGTTGGCCATTTTTTCGACAGTTCCACGACCTCGTCCGATCGGATTACCGCAGCGTTTTCTTCCTGAATCGCCGAGTTGGCCAGCTCCTCACTGAGGTTGTCCGAGATCAGTTGCTGGGCTCCTACGTCCATCAGCCACTGTCCGAAGATCGGCAGAACAAAACGATACGTGCCCTTATTTTCGCTCAATACGCCCCTTTTGACGAAGTCGTTGAGAACCGCCACTACATCGTTCTCCGTAAGAGAGACAGAGACCCTATTGAGAGTGGCGTTTGCTGCGGTTAGGGGGAGCCCATTCCGGCAACATCTTGCGGATGCCACGAGAACCCTGCTGCGTCTCAAAATATCTGGCTCACGTTCAGCTGCTGGACGCGGCACTCCATCCTGCCAAAGATGGGCAAACGAATTTGAACCCAAGGCAGATATAGCGGTATCCGTAGCGGTCTTGACCTCGTCTGCAGTAATGTCCGTGTCTCTTTCTGACACAGCGTTCTGAACGGTCGCAGCACACACTATTTTGGCAAAATACGGATTGCCATTAGACACATTATATACTTCCGAGATGGCGTCTTCGTGCCAGTTTATGACTCCAGCTGTTGGCTTGCGGATCATTTCTTGGAAGTCTTGCCACTCGTGCTCCCTAGAGAAATAGCTTAGGTTTACACGGGCAAAGTTGTTCAGTTTCTGACCTTGTCGATCCATGATGAAGGGCATGTTCTCGCCTCCCACCAGTATGAGAGAAAAATTGTCTCTTCGTGAAATAGATCTCAAATTTGCAAAGAATGTGTCAGCTAGGTTTCCTTGTAAGAACAGTTCCTGCGGAATTTCATCGAACTCGTCTATAACAAAAACAAACCTTTTTTCTGGAGCTACCTGCGCTGAGACTTCAGAAACAGAAACTAGGTGTGAAAGCGACCCGTCATAATCCCCATCCTCAATCAATATATTTGACCCCAACGCTGACCGTATGAAGCGTTCGATGTTCTTCCCCAAAGACCTTACACTCGCCGCCGGATCCGCATTTGCGACATCTCCCCAGAGAATATAGTGGGCACTAGTGGAGCCGGCAGGTGCGTGGGCCGTCGCAAAATCTGTAATTGCAGTAGCTAAAGAGGTTTTTCCGACACGCTTTTGCCCAGTGATATAGAATGGCTCCATGACTGCCCTAAGGAGCTTTGCTGAAAGATTTCGGACCAAATCATTTCGTCCAATGAAGTTTTCGCCAACAGCAACATTGGTGCTGTACGGCGACCAATACTCCAATGATGGCCAATCAATATTTTTGCTTTGTGCGAATACTTGTAGAAGGAGGTCTGTTGTCATTCTTTCGGGGTTGCCGATCTCGCCCCATTCAACTTGAATAAGAACCTCCAACTCTGCGCACTCTCTGATGACTAAGGTCTCCAGGACTACCGAGAAGTCGCCAGGTTTGACACTGCCCAGATTAGTTGATGAGTTGGCAAACACGACAGCATCTGATGAGGAAAGGACGCTGACAGTCACCTCTAGGGCTAGCCCGGCCCCTTCGTTCCTAAGAGGAACAACCAAGTGGAATTCACGGCCACCCTCGTGGAGTGGATACCTTTTCGCGAGCGAGTTTTGGCTTGACCAGCCCTTGCTGACTTTTGCCCGAAACTGGGATCGGACATCGGCAAGAAATTGATCTAAGCATTTCTGAGCAGTTTCAAGAATTTTTGCGAAATAATCTTGGGAGAGGAATGACGGATACTGTTCCAGCAGGGCCCGCATTTCGCCAATAGTCCGCTGGCAATCCTCAAAATTCTGGAGGAAAGCAGCGTCTAGCACTTCAACTTTTTGAAGCGATGTGAAGAGTACTTCGGTCGCGCTCTTGAAGTCGCGTATGTGGTACGGCCCTGCGTATGCTCGAACGATGCTGTGGTTCAATCTACCTAGGATCAAACGCCTTGCACCAACTAGCGCATGCAAATTGCCATAGCTGTCGGTCAGCACGGAAAGTAGGCTGCAGATTCCGGAATGCGCGCGCTGAAGTAGCGCAAATTTCTCGTAATTTTGGGACTTTGGTTTTAGGCCGAGAAATTCGCAAATTTCACCTGCGCCCGTCTCACACAATTCAACTATGAGACGTTCTAGCTGATTGTTGGAGTTCGGTTCAGGGATCACACCATCGACCGCCAAACTGCGTAGCACGACAGCTGGAATTGTTGGAGATTTGGGGCGTGATTTGACCACGAGGCCAATCGCATCTGCAATTGAGCCATCCTCGCCCTCAAACTCACTGAACAACCACGATCGCAGCGAAGCCTTCGCTCCTTGGATGTCACCCGAAACAAGCATTCCTTCGAAATCCGCAATAGGATCGTCCGAAGTTGAGGAATTGGTGTTTTCAAAATCTGTCGACAAAACGCACCTGCAATATGGATCAGCGTATCCTGTCAAATCGGCAACAGAATGGCTACTGCCTAGCTATCAATAGGGAAGCTGATACACACTTTCAAAATTTTGCCAGCTTGTTCGAACATGTTAGTATTAGCTGTTCGGTAGACTGCTCAGTCGTTTTGAATACCGCGTGGCTTTTTGGCGCTGATCCGTATGTTCGTGAACTTGCACTGCGGTGTGCTAACGGCTGAATTTGGGGCAAACAAGTCGTGTTCAGTGCTCCGATATCTACCCTGAACAACCCACACCCCCCATTTATCCCTCTAATCCCCGCGTCACGCTGGTCTGCTATGGTTATGGCATAGTCGGAAAATTGGGTCACAAGGACCCGCCGATGCTTTCAGCGAGACAGTGATGACCAAGGACGCAACGGCCCCCAATGTGGACTGGGCGGCGGTGCAGCATGACTATGAGATCCACGCGCTGACCAATGCCACGATCTGCCAGTGCCACGGCATTACCCGCTCCCAGCTGCGCTACCGGATCGAAAAATTCGGCTGGGTGGCCTTTCGGGCACGCCGCATCGACCGGCCGGTGCTGGTCAAACGCCTGCTCAAGATCTTCGACCGACAGCTGCGCCAACTGGAAAAGACCGGCATGATCCACACCCCCGAGGACGTCTCCCTGCTCGCCACGGCGACCAGGACGCTCGACAAGATATTGGCAATCAAGCAGGTCGACCGGCCCAGGCAGGTCGAAGAAGACGATATGGACGATCTGCGCGACAAACTGGCCGAACGCTTTGACCAGCTCAAGAAGCGCTGAATCGCTCGCCCGGGTCGCGGCGCTCAAGAACAACGAAGTCAAGGAGCAGTTCTTTGACTGGCAGCGCTGGGCGCGGCCCAGCCAGTCGCCGCCCGACGGTGACTGGACCACCTGGCTGCTGATGGGCGGACGCGGCGCGGGCAAGACAAGGGCCGGCGCCGAATGGGTGCGCGGGCTGGCGCAACAGAACATCAGCCCGATTGCGCTGGTCGGCGAGACGATGACCGAAGCCGTGGCCGTGATGATCAACGGGGTGAGCGGGCTGCGCGCCGTCCATCCACCGGCAGAGCGGCCGGTATTGCGCGGTGCAGTGCTGAAATGGCCCAATGGGGTGGAAGCCATTGTGCTCTCCGCCTCCGATCCGGACCGCTTCCGGGGCCCCCAATTCGCCGCCGCCTGGTGCGACGAACTGGGCTGCGGCGCGGTCGACAAGGGTGCCAACCAGCCCAATATTTTTGGCGACGACAAAAGCGCCGAAAGCGGGCGCCCGTATTTTTCCAGCGGGTTGCCCGATCCGCTGATCCAGCGTCAGCTGCTGCGGGCGCAGCAGGCATTCTGGCGCGACAGTGCCCATAACCCGCCCGGCATGGTCGATATCGACCGCCTCTACCACTGGACCTGGGACGCGCGGCCCTGGCCGGCCTTTCCGGCGCTGCGCGATGTCTGGTCCGACGGGGTGAACCACCGCAATGGCCACTGGCTGACCGGACGGCTGGGCGGCCTGGCCAGTGACGAGCTGGCGCGGGCCCTTGCGGCCGAGCATGGCGTCGGCCTGACAGCGGAACCGGCGCTGCCTTTCATCGCCGGCTACACGTTGAACACCGCCACCACGGCGCGGGCTGCGCTGGAACCGCTGATCGCTGCGACAGGGCAGGGGCTGCGCAACCCTGCCGGTGGGCTACATCTGGGCCAGGCACAGCGGCAGCAGAGCACGGCGCTGCACCTCGAGAGGCTGGCGCAGGGCGATGGTCCGACACTGTCGCGGCGGCGCGGCGATCCGGCCGAGGTGCCGGGGCGGCTGGCGCTGGGTTTTGTCGATCGCGAGCGCGACTATCTGGCGGGCACGGTGACGGCCATGGCGCAGGCCGATGGTCCGCTGGCGGGCGAGACTGTGGCGCTGGTGCTCGACAGCGCCTCAGCCCGGCTGGCCGCCGAGCGCCTGCTGGACGGGCAAAGTGGGCGCCGCGAGACGCTGGAATTTGAGCTGCCGCCAGCCCAATTGGCGCTGCAGCCGGGCGATCTGGTGGCCATTGCCGGACTGGCCGAAGGGCCGTTTGAAATCACCGAAATCACCGACGGACAGACCCGCCGGGTCACGGCGCAGACGCTGGTGGCCCAGACGGCGGTGGCCGTGGGCGCCGACCAACCGATGCGGGGCGGCAGCGGCACGGCGGTGCGGGCCCTGCCGTTGGTGACGCTGGCGCACCTGCCGCCACTGCCAGCCGAGCCGGCGCGGTCGCGTCTGGTGATGGCAGGCTATGCCCATCCCTGGCCCGGTCCCCTGCAATTGGTGGACGAGGCCACCGGTGCGACCATTGTGCAGCTCAATCGCCGCGGCGTGCTGGGCAGCCTGGCGACGCCGCTGCAGGCCGGACCGCGGGCGGTGTGGGATCGCGGGGCGGGAGTGGATGTAACGCTCCATGCCGGGCATCTGGCCGCAGCAGAACCGCTGGCGGTGCTGGCGGGCAGCAATCGCCTGGCGGTGGAGACCGATGCGGGGGACTGGGAAGTCATTGGCTTTGCCAGCGCCACGCTGATCGGGCCCGGGCACTATCGGTTGCAGGACCTGCTGCGCGGGCTCGATGGTACGGGGCCGGCCATCGGCGCGGCGTCACCTGGCCGTCGCGCCGTGCTGCTCGATAGCCGGGCCGACACGCTGGCCGTGGAGCCTGGCTGGCTGGGCGAGACACGCGACTTCCGGGTCTATGCCGGCAGCAGCGACCTCACCGGGACGGACCTGAGCATAGCCCTCGATGCGGCGCCGGCCTTGCCCTTGCCGCCCGTGCATCTGCGCGCGGCACGCGCGGCCAATGGCGATATCGCCCTGCGCTGGATGCGGCGCAGCCGGGCCGATGGCGATGGCTGGGGCATTGCCGAGCCACCACTGGAGCATGTTCCGGAACGCTATCGCCTGACCATTCTGGACGGCGCCAACGCCAAGCGCGTCATCGAAACCGATGCGCCCCAGGCCACCTATGCCAGCGCCGAGCAGCTTGCCGATTTCGGCAGCCCGCCCGGCGCTTTCAGCTTCACGCTTGCCCAGCTCAGCCCGGTGCTGGGCGCCGGCCATGCGGCAAGAGGAGAGTTCAATGGCTAAAAGCCGGTTCGACATCTGTCTCGATCTGGTGCTGCAGCAGGAGGGCGGCTATGCCGATCACCCCAGCGATCCGGGCGGCGCCACCAATCTGGGCATTACCCGCAAGACGCTGGCCCGCTGGCGCCAGGTTTCGCCCTGGTGGAGCCTCAGCAAAACCGACGTGCAGGGGCTGCAGCGCCCCGAGGCGGCGCGGATCTTCGCGAGGGCTACTGGCTCCAGGTTCGGGCTGATCAATTGCCGGCCGGACTGGACCTGGCGCTGTTCGACTTTGCCGTCAATTCGGGGCCGGATCGGGCCATCCGCACGCTGCAGGGTGCGCTGGGCGTGCGCGTCGATGGCGCCATCGGGCCGCTGACGCTGGATGCCATCAAGACACGTATTGCGCTCGAAGGCGCCGCCGGGCTGATCGACGCCCTGTGCGACCGCCGTCTCAGCTTCCTGACCCGGCTGTCCACCTTTGCCGTGTTCGGCAAGGGCTGGTCGGCCCGCGTCAAGACCATCCGCCAGGCCGCGCGCGACGCGGCTGGCGCCGCACCAACCCCAAGCAAACGGAGAACCACCATGGACATTCTCAACGGCTACAAGACCTATATCGCCGCCGCCGTCATGCTGCTGGCCGGCATCGCGCAGGTCCTCGGCATCGACCTGCCATCACTCGATGGCAGTTCAGCCGGGCATCTGATCATGGAAGCGCTGGCGCTGATCTTCCTGCGCAAGGGGCTGAAGGGCGATATCGGCCGGGCGTGAGGGGCTTGCCAATGACGGGTACGTCACTCATATTCCTGGTACGGAAACAACGGGGAGTGACGCATGATCAAGCGCATGTTCAACGTCACTGCGCATTGGGATGACGAGGCTAAAGTCTTCTACGCCGATAGCGACATCATCGGTCTCCATATCGAGGCCAAGACTATCGATGAATTTGAATCGGTGATGATGGAGGTTGCTCCCGGATTGGTCATCGCCAATCATGTGAGCAAGGCGGAGCTGGAGTCCTCGGCCCCGGAGGACATCATTCCGGCCATCCTCTGGCAGCGACCAGTCGGCAAAGCCGCGTGAATGGTCGACGGCTATTATTCGGCCGTCGTCAAAGTGTTGCGAGCCGAAGCCCTAAGGTTTTGGCCGCTTTGCCCCATTCATGTCCCATTCAGCAATCTCCCCCTATGTTGCTGCCATGAAAACCTTGTCCTCAAAAATCCTGGCGTCGGTCGCCGTCGCGCTGGCCATTGGGCTGGCTGGCGCCGCTCCGGCCAATGCGCAGGCATGCCTTGATAACCGCCAGATCCAGGAGGCGGTGGCGTCGGGGCAGATCATGTCGCTTGATGCCGTGCTGGCGGCGGCCGGCATAGACGGCAGCGCCAAAATCCTCAATGTTGCGGTGTGTGACGAG